>CALCCW010000237.1:0-5960 GCA_937900185.1 uncultured candidate division Zixibacteria bacterium
TGTGTGTATTTTTTTTTTTTTTTATTTATTTTTTTGTTTTTTCTTTTTGTTTTTTTATTTTTTCTTTTTGCTTTTTTTTTTTTTTTTTTTCAAGCAGAAGACGGCATACGAGATATATCAGTGTGACTGGAGTTCAGACGTGTGCTCTTCCGATCTGTGTTGGAGCCTTGGCACTTTATTTTACCGAATCAAAAATTGCCTCAATTTCAATTCTAATTGTCGGGCTTGGTCTGATTTTGTGCGGACTATCTACATCGTTGCTGATGCTTGCCGGAGCAACGATACTCATGTCGTTTGGGTTTCACTATTTTGAACCAACTAACTCATCACAATTATTACTCCTTGCTGAAAATAAAAAGCTTGGGAAAGTTCAAGGGAAATTGCAGTCGTATCAATCTATGGCTGGGCTTGTAGGTGCCGGACTTATTGTTATCCTTACTCTCTTTTTAGATTATCGAATGATATATTACATTGTCGGTGGAGTTGTATTTGTTATCGGAGCATATCTAAGTTATGCGATGCCGTCGAATAGAGGAAAAGAAGAAAATAGAAAAATTCGCCTGAAAAAGAAATATTCTCTGTATTATATTCTTTCTTTTTTAAGAGGCTGCCGCCGTCATATTTTTACGACATTTGCTATTTTCCTACTTGTGAAAAACCATCATCTTGATATTACAATAATTTCTATTTTGATGTTTGCTAATTTTTTTATAACAATTTTTACTTCTCGGATTATAGGATATCTCTCTGACAAATTTGGTGAAAAACTAATATTGGTTGGCAGTTCTTTCCTGTTGGTCTTTATTTTTTGCGGGTACGCCTATGTCAGTTACCTTCCGCTGTTAATGTTTATATATGTGATTGACAATATTTTATTCGGTTCATCATTGGCACTCAAATCGTACTTACGAAAAATAGCACCGACTGAAGATGTAACCGGATGTCTTTCATTTGGCATGACAGCCAATCATATTACTGCAGTAATTATTCCTATTGTCGGTGGAATTCTCTGGATTAAATTTGGCTTTGAAACAACATTTTTATCTGGGGCAGGAATCGTGTTTGTCGATATGCTATTCTCTCTTAATATTCCTAAATTACCTGTTCAATAAAAATACAATTTTTTTTTATCATAAAAAATTATTAGGTCTGTTTTAATTTCTATATATATTAGTCTGGTTAAGATTGTTGTAAAATTAAAATAGAGGTTTAAAAAGACAGATGTATTTTAAATATATAAAGAGTGATAGTGTAGAAGTGCGAAATTCCAGAATTCAGGGTAAGGGAGTTTTTGCAATTAAAAGAATTAAAAAAGGTCAGCGTATTCTCGAGTATATTGGCGAAAGAATTTCACCGGATGAAGAAACACTGCGATATGATGATGAAAGTATGGAGAGACATCACACATTCTTATTTGCTGTAGATGAACATACTACTATTGATGCCGGACGAATAGGTAATGATGCAAAGTATATAAATCATTCCTGCGATCCAAACTGCGAAGCAGTTGATGAAGAAGGTCGGATTTTTGTTGAAGCGATTAAAAATATTCAGCCCGGTACAGAACTTTTTTATGATTATGCTTTTGAACAGGAAGAACCCCTCACACAAGAGCTGATTGATATGTATCCCTGTTACTGTGGAACCAAAAAATGCCGCGGGACTATTTTAAAAGTCAAAAAGAAACGTAAACCTAAGAAAAAAACTGCTAAAAAAAGAAAATAATCTTTTGTCACACAGCTCTCTTGCCATAATCGGAGGCGGTGCCGCCGGTATTTTTGCCGCGATACAAGCTGCTGGAAATAAACGGTGTTCAAGTATTTCTGTTTTTGAGGCAAGCTCAAGTTCCTTACAAAAAGTAAAAATCTCCGGAGGGGGCAGATGTAATGTTACTCACAGCTGTTTTGAGCCGCAAACACTCATACAAAATTATCCCAGAGGAAAACAGTTCCTTAGAAGATGTTTTTATCAATTTCAACCTCAAGATACTGTAAACTTCTTTCTCAAAAGAAATGTAAAACTAAAAGCAGAACCTGACGGGCGGATGTTTCCAATCTCGGACTCATCACAAACAATCATTGATTGTTTTTTAAGTGAAATAAATAAAAATAATATTACTATTAAATTTAACAGCCGAGTAAAAGAAATTACGAAACAACAAAACTTTTTTGAACTTATTGATAATAACAATATAACTCATAATTTTGATACTGTTTTGTTAGCAACCGGTTCATCAAAAAGCGGATACAAACTTGCCAAATCTCTTGGGCATACGATAATCGAAACGGTTCCGTCGTTGTTTACATTCAATATTTTAGATGAACGCTTAGATAATCTTTCCGGGGTGTCGTGTCAAAATATTACTGCAACTCTTGTGCTTGGGAAAAAGAAATTTCAACAGTCAGGACCTATAGTGATAACTCATTGGGGATTAAGCGGACCTGCTATTTTAAAGCTTTCGGCATTTGCTGCAAGAGAACTGTACGAAAATGATTATCAGGCAGATTTAAAAATAAATTTTGCACCAAATTTAAATCAAGATGAAATATTACGATTGCTCAATAAAACAAAAACAGAACATAGTCATAAAAATATTTGTACACTTCATCCTTTTGATTTTACAAAATCTCTTTGGAAAAATATTATCCAATATCTTCACATTGCATCTGATACTGTTTGGGGAGAACTTTCTAAAAAAGAGATTAATAAAATATCAGAACAGATACAAAACAGCATCTTTCATATAGAGGGAAAAGGAGTATTCAAAGATGAATTTGTGACCTGCGGCGGGGTTTCTTTGAAAGAAATTGATTCAAACAGTATGCAAAGTAAAATCTGTGAGAATCTTTATTTTGCCGGAGAGATTATAGACATCGACGGTATCACCGGCGGGTTCAATTTTCAAGCGGCATGGACAACCGGTTATATCGCCGGAAAATCAGTCTGATTTAAAAGTTATATCCAACTGAATTTTCTTGGGATAAGCTAAAAAGCAAAATATACAAAAAAGAAATAAACACATCTCTCTAAGCTCAAGAGGTAAAGGCAGATAGCTTTTGGCTTTGCTTTTCCTGCTGATATTTATGTAATACAAAATTCATTCTCATTTCTCTTGCCATTTTTCAATTGATTTTGTACCATTACGACCTATAAGAAATTGATTGAAATTTAGATAAAATAAGGAATGTATGATGAAATCATTTTTAAAACTTGTTGTAATTACAGCATCAATCGCAATGATTGTTGTCTCTTGTGGTAAAAAAGCTGATGATTCAGCATCTAAAACTAATACAAATACCACATCAGATATCGAAGGTAATTTTTCTTTAGAATCGTCTGGAGTTGCATTTACTCTGGGTGGCAAAGCTGTTTCTTTAGCAGGAGTAACATTTACTCCGGCATCTGAATGGATAGATTTTGGTCCATCGGGAATGCGTAAAGCCAGCTATGCATTTAATGGCATTGAGGGCGAAGCAGATTCAGCAACTGTTACAGTGTTTTATTTTGGTGCCAGCGGAGGCGGTACTATTGAAGCAAATCTTGACAGATGGGTCGGTCAAATGAGTCCTGCTGAGGGAGCCGACTCAACTAATACTGAACAAAGAGGAACCATGACTGTCGATGGTATGAAAGTTCATTTTATTAAAGTAAACGGTTCATATAATGCCGGCGGTATGATGTCGGGTGCGACAGTTAAAAAAGAAAATTACACAATGATCGGAGCAGTTTTAGAAGCTCCTGAAGGTAATATCTTTTTCAAATTAACCGGTCCGACCAAAACAGCTAATGCTATGGGCGAAGCTCTGGTTGGTATGTTTGAAGCTGCAAAGAAAATTTAAGTAATATCTCATTCGAAATCTTCACGGTTTCGACAAATAAAATATATATTAGCGGAACTCTTTTTTGGTTCCGTTTTTTTTACGTATATTAAAAACCGATCGATGGGTAGAAGCCAATATAGTCAAGATATAATTTTCGGTTCAGGCAAGTCTGAACTTTAACAGATAGAAGTAAAAAACCAACCTAACATAAAAAAAGCGGAGTCAAAAGTGACTCCGCCAGACAAAAAAAGTAATGCATGTGTGTATTTATAAAAAATATATAATAAGTATGAAAATTCGTTCTAAATTTTTTGTATCAGTACTATCGGGCGAATAACATTATCATTGTTCTCAATCGGATGATTAAAATTCCATTCTTTCCACCATCCGATGAATTCAAAATCATCTCTACTTTTAATAAATTGTAAAAACTGTTCGGGTAAAATTGCTTTATTTCGTTCAATCATATCAAATTGTTTGTGCCGTCCCCTATCATTTATTTTGATTGTCCAAACTTCTTCATACATCTGCTCTTTTTTATCCAGTAGTTTTATCTTAAATTCAGACTCAACTTTGATACCGTCTTTTTCAATTATGAATTTGTTATTATCATTATGAACCAGTGGGTCGCCAAACTGAATACACCAATCAAGAAAATATAATCCGTCTTTGTTCAAAAGTCTGCTCATAGAATCAAAATGAGAAGTTATTTCATCATAGTTGTTCAAATAGAGCGAACCCAACATGACAAAAGCGAAATCTTGTTTGACCGGATAAGTAAACTCAATCATATTTGCTTCATGAAGTTTTATTTTTTGAGGTAAATCTTTCCATTGGTATGCTGCATAATCAAGCATATTACGGTTTAAATCAAGACCGTGGTAGCTGTATCCTAAATTAGTTAACATGCCAGCATGAGGTGCATTGCCGCAGCCTATTTCAAAGATATTATGAACTTCATTCTTTGAAAAACGCTTTATACATTCATGGAGAAACAGAGTTTCTTTTTCGATATTTCGAAACGAAAAAGCTGTTTCATAATATTCGGGATAATCATACAGCATTAATTTGTGTACCTTCCTTGTCTTATTCATTCTAACGACAGTTTTTTATCCTGCTCAAGTAAATGAGAACTGTTTGATGTCTGATTGTATAAATCTGTATGAATATTGAAATAAGTATAGGGAATTACCCATGTTGATTTTTCTAAGACAGTAAAAATCGTATAGAAACTGCTCACAATATTGGAAAAATCCTATAGTACGTTATTTTAGAGGGTACAAATAAGCTAAAAAGTCTAAAAGACCTATTTTTAAAGCTAAAATTGCGGAGTAGAGTTTTCACTTGAATCAATAGAAGAGCTGTCGTATTATATATTCTGACTGAAACTGTAAGAAAGAAAGAGCGTATAGATATTAAAGAGAAACAACAATTGCGCGAACAAGAAATGAAATTGATAGCAGAGGCGTTAGGCGGCTCCCAGAAGGCATATCGGGTGTTGACAGAAAAACACCAAGTATCGGTCTATCACATAATATATAAGATAGTTCGAGACAAAGAGACTGCTCATGATTTGGTACAGGAGACGTTTATGAAAGCATTTTCTTCATTAGCCGGATATCGCTCTGAATACAGATTTTCGACATGGCTGTATAAAATTGCCGCCAATGCATCTATTGACTTTTTGCGTAAAAAGAAAATAAATGCCCTTTCTTTAGATCAAAAAATAGAAACCAAAGACGGGTCAGTCGGATTTGAAGTTCCTGACTATTCTTACCACCCCGGACAGGATTTAGAGCGAAAAGAGACAAGATTCAGCATAGAAGAGGCAATTCAGGCTCTGCCTGATAAATATAGAGAAGTTATCATTTATAGGCATAAAGATGATAAATCATATGACGAAATAGCCGATTTATTAGATATACCTGTCGGGACCGTTAAAGCTCGAATTTTTCGTGCCAGAGAGTTATTGAAAAAGAAACTTAAGTCGATTACATGATGAGAACATAGTAAGGAATATCATGCGTTATTTAAAAACTTTTTATTTAGCAGCTGTTTTGTTTTTATTCGTTATAGATCGGAAGAGCACACGTCTGAACTCCAGTCACACTGATATATCTCGTATGCCGTCTTCTGCTT
>CALCCW010000238.1:0-3693 GCA_937900185.1 uncultured candidate division Zixibacteria bacterium
GTAAGTAGTGTAAGCGAAGGACACGATCGACAGGAGGCACACAGGGCGTACGATAGCGGTGTGAGTGGGTCATTGGTATGTCTGTTAGTGAGCTTAGGTGTTGTTGTTTTTTTTTTTTTCTCTATGTTTTTTTTTTTTTTTTAATGATACGGCGACCACCGAGATCTACACTCTTTCCCTACACGACGCTCTTCCGATCTAGTTTCAAGAGATAAGGTAATAACACCTGTTTTTTTATTAGTGCCAATGTCAAGTTGTTTGCGAAGTTTATCTCTTGCGACATCACGAATATCGATCTCTAAATACTCTTGATATGTTTGAGTTTTTTCTTCCGAATTATCAATATACGTATACTTTTCATCGAGGACAGCATCAATAATATGGTTTGATTTTAAAATTGTCGGGAACAAAACCGATGAATTTTCATCGGCATCAAAACCGCCCAATCCAATACCGGCAAACTGTTTGATTGTCGAAAATTTATCATTGTTTCCTGATGGGAGTAAAGAAGCTGAGGAAGTATATTTATTTGGTAAAATAAATATAACCGCAGCAGTTATTATCATACATAAAACTACGCACGAAGTGATAAGTATTTTATTTAAAAAAATAAGCTTTATCAAATCAACAAAATTGATTTGAAATTCAATATCAGATTTTCCCGTATAATTTGATTCTGTATTATTCGGAGATTTGATATTAAAACTATTTTTTAAACTCCTGAGAGTTAATTTTTTTGCCATTTTAAGCTTCCATGCTTTTTAAATGCTATTTTCTATTTTTTATATTAACAATATTCATGCCATAAATATTTTATTAAAAAAATATTTTATCTTCTTAACTAACAAGAACTTACAAAGCAAGGTGTCTGGGTGGATAAAACCGCATTAGAAGAATAGTAAATCAATTCCTATATACGTTGAAAAATTTTCCTATTTTGCTGCTGTGTGTGTTGTTATGGGCTCATTTTTATTCTCTGAGAGAATAACCAAAATAATAAAAATAGCCGGAATATTATGCCAGTAAGTTAAGACATCTGCCGAAAGCATATTTGACAGCAAACTCAGCCACATAGCTAATATAATAATTCCAAAAGGAAGATTTTTTTTTATCACTTTTATACCTGATATAAATATAAAATATAACAATGCCAAAAGCGAGAAAATTCCAAATAAACCCATTTCAAATAGAGACTGATTAAAATTATTATCCGGAGGAATTTTGTAATATAAGGGTAATGATTTATACCCCAGTCCAAAAGGCCATGACAGAGGATTACTTTTAAAATATTCAAGAGCCATTTCCCAATAAACGGTTCTACCACCTGTGACTTTTTCAGCATCATTGGTCAGTTCGGTCATACCGGATATTCTATTTGCAAAAACCTCAAAACCAATAGAGATCAAATTATTATCGGTAAATGTTTCGGCAATAGGTATAGTTATCATAATAATTAATAAGGAAGTGACTATTACCTTAATAAGTTTGCCGGGACGCTTTAAAAGAGGTAAAAGTAATACAAAAACACCAACTGCCAACAATACAAATCCACCTCTTGAAAGAGCTGATATTAGTCCGAGAATAGTAAGACATCCACATATAATCGTGATGAGAAGCATATATTTATGTATAAAGAAATCTTTAATATCTTTATAATATATTAACATCCAAATTGAAATTAACGATGAAAACCCCATCAAAGTACCGAAAGAGCCAGAATCTCCATGCGTACCTGCAGCCCTAAAAAATAATTCTCCTCCTGCTGAAAACAGCTGTGATTCTTTAAGAGAGATACCATTTACAAACATAACAACAGCAATAACAGATGTAATGGCACCACCTAACATAAAAAGAACCAAAGTTACACGTTTATTAATCTTGTATGCAATTTGCGATGCTAAAATTACGGGAAGTAACATTTCAATTAAACGAATCACACGGAAAAAAATCGGCAGTGAAAAGTATGTTTGCTGAATTGTAAAACTTATATAAGATATAACAGCTCCCGTCACATAAAGGAAAAAACCAATGGCAATACGACCATTTATCTTGAAACCGTTTTTGGAAAAATTATATATCAGATGTATAATAGTCGGAATTGTCAATATATCAAGTACTGTTATTTCAATTGTTCCTATCGGAACAGGCGGTAAAATAGGGACTGCGACGATATAACAGCTTAAGAGCCAAAGTGGTTTTTTAATCAAATAATACAAAACAAAGACAACCACCGGAATCGCAATAATGGCAAACAGAAAATTCATCTTTAACTAACGGTCTTATTATTTAACATTAAGTATTTTATTATATTCATTTATAATATTTTTTGTTACTATTTTTATTGAATATTGCTTTAAAACAATTTTTCGAGCTTCTAAACCCAAAGTTTTTCTCAATTTGTCGTTATCTGTAATTTGTATCAAACACTCACATAATTTATCCGAGCTGAGAGTTTCAAAAAGCAAACCGGATATGTTATTTTCAATTAATGTCCGATTTCCGGGAATATCAGAAACTATTGATGGTAAACCGCATGCCATAGATTCTAAAAGAGAATTTGACATACCTTCCCATAACGAAGGCAAGATAAAAGCATCGCCAGCCTGTAGAAATTCGACAACGTTGGAGACCGCTCCCTGAAAGATAACTGAGGTAAGATCTTTTTCTTTGGTATAGGCACGAAGCTCCGGTTCACAGGTATAGCTTTGATGATTTCCTCCACCAAGTAAAATCAGTTTAGAAAATTTCGATGTTGACATGTTTTTATATTTATTCCAAGCCTCAAGCAATATCATCAGGTTTTTCTCCTGAGAGAGTCTTCCCGAATACATAAATAAAAGTTCTTCTTCATTGAAGTTTAGTTTATCTCTCAAAGCTTTTTTTTCAGAATCATTGACAGGATAAAATTTATCAGCATCTATACCGTTTGGAATATCTGAAACATTTTTAAAACCGTTAGTTTTTAATGCTTTCTGTATCTCGGGGCTGATAGCAAACACCCGGTCAGCCTTCCCGATAAGCCGTTTTCGGATAAATTTTAAAGCCGGCAGCATCAGTGGACGAACAATTTTACTAATAATTTGTCCATTCTCAACAGAGTTCATCTTTACCCCTTTTTTAGCTCCGGCATAATTAAGGAAGTTTGAAAGGGGAATTTTGACAACGTAAGGTTTTTTTGTAAAAATTGAGGCAATATACGCAGCCCATTCCAATGGATTGACGCCATGGCAGTGAATTATATCATATTTGTCTTTATTTTGTATAAGCCAACGGGCTGCAGGAATTATACTTTTCAGTTTACTTTTGCCGTTGACCCCAAGGATGGGCAGTCTATTTATATCGATACCATTATGATTTTCATTATTAGAGAATTCTTCTTTACCTTTTCTGGTTAGAACTATTACTTTATGTCCTTTTTCATTCAGTTTCATACTAATGCGAAGTGCTTGAGATTCAGCTCCGCCGACAACCGGGTAGAACTGATCAATCATAGATCGGAAGAGCACACGTCTGAACTCCAGTCACACTGATATATCTCGTATGCCGTCTTCTGCTTGAAAAAAAAAAAACACATAATTATAAATTATGTGTTTTTTTTTAACCTCTCACCTCCCTTTCCCTCTTCTCGCTCATTTCTCCCCGTCTCTCGCCCTCTCCTCTCCTGCTCTTCACTCCTGTGCCGCTCCCGCTCCC
>CALCCW010000239.1:0-3346 GCA_937900185.1 uncultured candidate division Zixibacteria bacterium
ACACTCTTTCCCTACACGACGCTCTTCCGATCTCAGGTTTATGCTGGCAATGTTCAGGATGCAACTCATTTCAAAACTCAACATCAAAACATACTCAATAGAATGGAGAAATTAGGGCTTAACGCTTCAGAATTGACCTTGATCTTTAACAAGGGAAATATCAGCAAAGAAGCTTTTGAAGGTATTGATGTATCAAATATCAAGTATATCTGTTCAGTCCGTCCCTCATCTCATAAAGATCTTGATCAACTCTTGGATGAGGAATTTCCCATGTTTACCCTACCAAATGGTAAGGAAATTGGTATCAAGGAATACCAACGAGAGATGCATGGCAAAATTAGAAGATTGATTGTCTGCTACAATCCCCTTAAACAGCATTGGAATGCAATCAATAAGCTGAAGAAAGTAAAAGCCAACTTACAAGCGGTTGATGACTGGTTTGATGGAAATGATCAGGCGGGCAAGGTGAGATTGAACAGTCATAAATGGAGATCCGTCACAAATGTGGAGAAGAAAATCAAGGAATTGCTTTCCAAAAAATATCTTCACTATTTTGACTATAACGTTGAAGAGATTGATGGTAAGATCAGATATCAGGTATTATTGAAGCAGGAGACACTGGATGAAGATCTGGCAAAATTGGGGAAGACCTTTTTTATGACAAATCGTGATGATGAGAAAGTTGAGGAGCTTGTTTGGCTCTATCGTAAGCAATTCACTGTTGAGAAGGCCTTTAGTAATTTAAAACATCCTGAGTGGATTAGAGTACGACCGATGTATCATTACAAAGATAGTAGTATCAGAGGGCACATTTTCAGCTGTGTTCTGGCTTTATTACTGATAAGTCTGCTTCACAGAGAAGTCCGGCAGGTGATGCCTTCCATGGGGCAAAAAGACTTGTTTGAACAATTAAATGATATTCAGGTTGCTGAAATACATTTCAGTGAAAAGGATATTACTCATAAGATGGCGTATAATTCCACTAAAGCTAGGAAATTGGCTAAAATGCTTCAACTTGAAGAACTATTCAAAATTGGTAAAAAGTAAAAAGTAAAAAGTAAAAAGTAAAAAGTAAAAAGTAAAAAGTAAAAAGTAAAAAGTAAAAAGTAAAAAATAATCATCTTGTGTCCCCTAACTGAATCTAATTTACACACTTATAGCTTGAAAGACGGTTTTAGCAATATAATATTAGCTAACTTGTAAACTTAAGTATTTAAAAACTAATTATCCAATTTATTATTCCGATTTATTCCTATATTAAGATAAATTAATTATTACCGTATGAGTTATCACTTTATTAAAAATGGGAAATAAATGGATCTCTTCACCGGACAAAGTTGTTCCAAACATATTTATTATAAGCAACTCCTATTATTAATTATACCAAATATAAATTGGAACGTGATATTATGAAAATACTTAGACTACTTATTGTATTATTGCTATTAGGTGCGGTTATGCGCACCTCAGCTTTAACTACATCGAGTGATGGTTTACAATTACTGGCTGATTCAGATGGAACAGATGATTCAGGTACGACAGGTGAATCAGATCACTCAGATGCAACAGATGAATCAGACCACACAGATGAAACAGATGATGAAGATGAAACAGATCATTCAGATGAAACAGATGATGAAGATAGTGAAGAAGAAGAATCAGAAAAAGAAGATGCTTATGAACGTGAGTTAGAAATCGAAACAAGCGATAAGCAATTCCAGGTTAAATCAAAACTAAAATTTGGTGACCAAGAAGACGAAATTGAAGTAGAATTTGAGGTTGAAGATAAAGCAGAAATCCAACTACAATATAAAACTGAAAGTTCATCTCAAGAGGCTAAATTCAAGTATCGGGTCAGCTTTGAGAAAATTATTGAATATGTTGACTCAACCCAGACTGGATTTAATGGTACACAAGACATAGTATCTGAATTAGAATTCAAACAATGGGATCCAATTCAATATACAGTGTCCAATGTGAATGGTGTGGATGTTTACGTTATAACTGCTACAACTTCAGATCAGGTATTTAGTTTAGTTATAAGAATATCAACATCTATCATAGATCTTGGAAACTCAACCTTAACTCCAAATTCAGTCAAGATTGATGTGATTATCAATGATTATAATTATGTTAATTCAAACTCAAGCTTGGCAGTAAAAGCAAAAATTAAAACTGAATCAAAACTTGAAATGGATGACGAAACTGTAGAAGAAGCTGCAGGATTTGTAGAAGGTGAAAGCCAGGTCGGTATTGGCCTTCTATCTGCTGGTTTCTTCTCATGGGCTGACACTGCTGAAGCAGATGGTGTTACAGTTGATGTAATATCCTCAACGCTCGAAGATTCAAGCAGCGAAGATACTGATTTAGAAGAAAATGAAACTAGTAATAAACTATATTTCTCGTTTATGGCTACAAATGCGAGTAGTATTGTATGGGATCCAAAAGTTGGAGTGATATCTGAAGGTACACAACAATTAATCCAATCAATAGAAGAGAAATATGGTGGACTTGCGAGTAACGGTGGAGCTGCATTACCAGGATTTGGAATTTGGATGTTGATTTTCTCTGTGGCAACTCTTACTGCACTATATCACAGAAAACGAAATCAAATCTAAAAATAATTCTTCCTTCCATTGTTTTTTTAACAATGGAGAGGAATATTAATAATAATAATTAAATATTTATCTTTTATTAATAAATTATTATTTAAATATTTTCAAAATAACGTTTTTCTCGGATGTTTTTACTGTCCTGTCATATATTTTAGCTGTGCGGACAGTTTTAAATATTCGTTTTGTTGTTTCAAAAATTCTTGTTTTATATTAACCGCATCTTCAATATTTTGAATAAATTGAATATAATCAATATTCCCGAGACGATAAGCCAAATCCGAAGCTCTAATTTGCTCATTTACCAAAGGCAAAGCTTCATTTCGGTAATAATCAATAAGTTCTCGTGCTGTAATATATCTTATTAACATCCTGTTATACAGCGTATTGATTTCTAACTCTTTTTGTTTAAAATCTTGCTCGGCAATTTGATAATTCAGTTTTGACGCTTTAACCTTTCCGGATTTTGCAAAAACTGACAAAGGTAAAGAAACACCGACTTCCCAACCGTAAAATCCGGAGGTTCCGTCAATAGCTTGCTTTTTAAAACCGACATCGAATTTCGGCAAATATCCGGATTGTTCTGTTTTCCATTCGGATTTAGCAACTCCGGTTGAGGCGGAATAATAATCCAAAACAGGATTTGAATGTAAACTGTCAACAACAGTTTTTTTGAATGCTTCCTTTTCTGTATCCGAAACGGCAATATCAAACTTACCGGAATACATCAAATA
>CALCCW010000240.1:0-18612 GCA_937900185.1 uncultured candidate division Zixibacteria bacterium
AATACGCTTCATTTCGCCACTCAATATTATGATAACGCATTTTATTAAGCGGCTCCCAAGCCATTGTAAAGTCAATTCCATACACATAAGATGCCAATGTCTTTTCGATACTACCGTCAGTTATTCCCCAAGTATCGTTCCATCCGACAAAACCGGTTCCGCCGAGTTCTACATAAGTACTTGGAGAAAGGTCTTTGTATATTTTATAGTGTGAAAGTATACTGGGGCGGTTTTTATCATTCTGTCCTAAAATAAAAGGATTGTCGCCGTCGGTAACCTGTAAGATAATTTCGTGAGTTGTGTTACTGATTGCTCCGTTCCAGTCAAGAGACAATCCTGTCTGGTTTAATCCACCCGGTCCGAAAACCATACGGAGAGCCAGCGGAAAATCAAACCAATCCAAAGCATGCTTATGCCATCGATTTACAACACCGAATTGCTGACGGAATTTTCCGAGTGTGATATTTGTATTGGGGATAATCCCATAACGAGTAAAATATACTTCACCAAGTTCAGCACCATTTTCATCAAAGGAAATTGCTGCCTTAAACCGTGAATAGGGATCAAGATATGCTTCAAAATGAAGCCCCATTCCTCTAAAGACTATATCAGAGGTTGTTTGTACATCATCACCGTCACGATAAAAATCAAGCATATCTCCGGTGACACTTATTTCAGGATTCATTGCCTGCAGACCAAGATTCCCCGATTCAAATGTGGTCTCCTCCTGTTTTGATTCTGCACTTATATCCTTATCCGCTTCTGCCATAGCAGCTTGACGAAGAGCTTTAAGGTCATTAGGAGTTGTTTTATTTTTTTCATTATTTAGCAGTTCAATTTTTTCGTTTAGGTCTGTTATCTGCTTATTATACTTTTTATCAAGCGTACTTATTTGTTGTAAAATTTCTTGTAGTTGTGCCTCAATTTTTTTTGTTTTGAATTTTTCACTTTTTTTTGTTGTGCAATGCATAATGGTGTAAATACCATTAAGAACGATAGAACTATAAAAAGTGACAATATTTTTAGTCGCATCTATAACTCCTTTTAAGTTTTTTTGAGTACAGCAATATATGAATCACATTATTGGAATGGATTTATTGCAAAACTCATAGATTTAGTTAGTCAAATGTGTTTAATAGGCTAACAAGGAGGAGAGCGGGGGTTGTTTTGAGATAAATCGGGTGATGTAACAAATAATATTGGTTTGAAAATATTGTATGTTGTTTCAGTATCTGAAAGAATTGGAACAGGCGGTGCGAGGGGACCTTCAAAACTTAGATTGGCAAGCAGCAGACATACAAAACATATACTTGAAAAAGAATCTGCCGAATTATTCGGTACAGAAGAATTAGCTGACAATAAAGCATTATCTGAAATTATACTATTTGTATGATGTTCAATACGGCAATGGCTTGTAGAATTTCTATAATTATATTGCTTGAAATGATGATGGTGACTTGCATTCAAAAAAATGGAAAATGATACAAACCATATAAGTACAACAACAGATAAGAAACTTTTTATTCTATGATTTCTTCTAAATATCATATTACAAGAACCAACTTATTGTCTTTCAGTATCAGATAGCCTTTAAAGGCGAATCAATTATCGAATTAAGATACTATATCAGTATGTTTTTTGCAATAGATAGTTAAGGATATTCTAATTACAAGAGTTTTTTAATAAGTCTATGAGTGTGCCGGAAGTCTTCATTCAATAAATTAAATTAAATTATATTATTAAATATTTTAGTAAGCTCAATATCGGGGCTAATACCTAATTCTTTTTCTAAAATACGTGCGTAGTTTTTATATGTTTTGTATGCATTCACGGTATTATTTATAATAGCATATATATTAATTAATTGTTTAACTCCTTCTCTCCAAAGCGGGTCATATGTTAATGATTTTTCTACGAGTGCTGCCGCATCACTGCTTCGATTTTCATTGACTAATAATTCTGAAAATCTTAAAATTAATCTTTGATAGAGCAAATGATAATACTCTCGTTTTTCAATAGAATATGATGTATTTAAGTCTTCTGTAAGTAGTCGATTTTTATATAATTGTACGCAGTGATAGCATTGTTCAATAGAAGCTTCATTGGAGGAATTAGTATCTGTATTTAATATTTTTTCTGTCATTTTTTTGAATTCAATTAAATCTATAAAAGAATTTTCCGGTAACTTTAGTTTATAATGAGATTGTTGAAAAGTAATATACGTATCTTTTCGATTTTGATAATGTGAGTCAATATCTTTTCTGAGGTCTTTGACAGCAGTTCTCAGTGATGACTTCCCTCTTGAGAGTTCTGAATTTGGCCATAGTAATTCAATCAGCTCTTCTTCGTTTACAGATTTTGGATAATGCAATGCAAGAATTTGGAGAAGTTGTTTTGATTTTTTTCTAGTAAATGAAATTTGTCTTTTATCAGAAAAAACATAAAAACCGCCAAACATATTTATCTTGAGGGGTGCAAGAGGAAGGTTTGCTATCGTACGGAGGTATTTTGCGGCTGATTTTTTCAAGTTTTCTTGTTGCTCTTTTGTATATGTTTCAGCAAGTGATTCTAATCCGGTCAATTTATAGTCGGATGCTAATTTGAACAACGCTATATAATTTGCAGCATTGTATTTTATTTTTTTGAGCAGAATTTTTATATTTGAGGAAAATACAAACACATAATCTGAATTTAGAATATTTTTAACCGCAGCTATTTTATTGTTTTTAACAGCATAGATAATAATTCTTTCAGTTAGTAAATTGTTTGCCATCGGATAAGATGACCATTTGCTCTTTTGGAGAATTGAAAGCCCCTTTATAAAATATTCACTTGAAGTAGAAATATTATGAGCGAGTTCTGAGTGCAATGCTAATAAAAAATATGCTAATGCCTGCCAGGATGATAGCTTGGATTTTGTACATATATCTAAGAGGTTATTGGCATTCTTTAAGCATTGTATTTTCTTTTTTTTAAGAAATCCTTGATAACTTTTATATGCCAGATATAACAGGTTTGATTGCGAGAATGAACCGATAGAATCAATATCATTTTTAGTAATGAGAGTTTTTGAATTGCCTTCCAACATTTGAAAATAATCTAAATATAATTTAGTATACACTATTTCTTCAGTATTATATTTTTGGGCGTATTGTAATGAATCTTTTAATTTTGTTATTGCTAACTTATAATAGCCTAAATAATATAAAGCGACTCCACGGTAACGTTCGGCATACATTTTAGCTTTTACATCAAAAGATTCATATTGAAACATTATTTGTTCAGCTTCATCAATTGTTTGAAGTCCTTTTTGAAGCTGTCCGATCGAAATCAATACCCATGCAATATAGAGCAGCCTGTTAGACATTCCATGATAAACATTTCTTATTTTACATTCTCTTTGGTTGTCATAATAAATTTGCAAAGCTTTTTTATTGTCGCCGGTATAGAATTCAAAAATAGCGAGATTATCTAATTGATTAATCTTATATACAAATGAACTATCCGCGATATATTGTATACTTTTTTTTATGTGCTGTTTAGCTTTGTCAAAATTCAGTTCCATGTAGGCAGCACAACTGAGAGTAGTTTCTACGCCGATTTTATCTATATTTTTGTATGGACCCTTTGTTTTTTCTATCTTTTTCCAAGATGCCCTCACATTTTTATATGAAGGTTTATTAATCGAGTGCAGAATTGACCAGTAATATTTTACCCAAAGGGTACTCAAGAGAGTATCTTTTTTATTAAATAGTGAAGAATCAATTTTGTCAGAAAGAAATTCAATAAGAGAACTGTTATCACCTATTTGTGTTAATACATTTGCATTTAGTTTTATATATAAGAGATGTTTTTTTTGAGAATCAGAGATTTTTGATAATGACGATTGGATGGTTTTTAACCCGCTTTGTTCAATCAGTTTGAGCCAGTTTGTATCGATAAATTTTAATAGTGAATCATCGTTTTCAAATTGTACTACTTTTGTAAGTGCTTCAAGATGCATGTTTTTTGAAAGATAATAAGTAATAAGTTTGTTGTTTATTGAATGAATTAGTTCTTTTTTTAATTTCTCATGAGCAATCACCGAAAGTGCATGGTGAAATATTGGGTGGTATTTAAAATTGTCTGTGTCGTATTCTTTAAAAGGTATCGGTGAGCTTTTTAATTTTGTAATAAAATTATTAACTTCATCTTCTGATTTAAAGAGAACTGATAGAATCTCAGAAGAAATAACTTTTGCAAATGAAGATATTATCAGATTTGTGAGAAAGGTTTGATCTAAATTATTCAAAAACTCTTCAAGGATATAATTCTCTGATAATTTATAATTAAAATTAGATTTAGAAATATTAGGTAATTTATATATTTTTTCTTTTATTGACTCACCAATAAATGCTGTATGTATACACCAGCCTCTTGATAATTCCCAAAGTTGTTCTATCTCTTCTTTTTTAAAATGCAGTTCTCTTTTAGAAAGCGATTCTAAAAATTCTGTAAATGAAAAAGCAAGATCCCTTTGAGTAAGTGTTTGAATAACATTTTTTTCCTTCAGGCGAGTTAAATTAAATGATGGCTTAATTCTGGTTGTGATGATTATTTTCAGTTTTTGATTTGTGTGCTGGATGAGTTGGTTTATGATTTTTCCATTTTCTTTATTATCAGCAGATTCCCAATTATCCAAAAACAGCCAGTGTTGGTTTTGGATATGTTCCTGAAAAAGATAGCAAAGATTGTCAATCTTTGCAGTTATAGAAGTATTGTTCGTTTCTGTGTTCTCAGGATTGATAAACTTGTTCAGTTCTTTTGATGTTTGTAACAACCCTTTTGTTATATAACAAATTAATCTATCAGAATCCTGATCGTTTTCATCAGCAGTTACCCAAGCTTTATAATGATTGGTGGGAAGTTGATTATATATTTGGGAAGCAAAAGTTGTTTTTCCAAAACCGGCAGGAGCTTTCAGAAGATAAAGATTACAAGAAGAAGTAAATCTAATTTTTTCTAAAAGCCTTGAACGTTGAATTAAATATTCAGAATTTGTCGGTACTTGCAATTTTGACTGTAAAATTCGCATTAATTAAGCCTTTTTGTAAAATTTTATAAAAAATAATAGAAAAATTGTAAAATAATAGTAAAAATTTATAATTTAATCTCATTTTGTCACTCTGTTGTCATTGGTAAAAATATATTTGGGGTATGGAAAATTATAATAAAGTAGACGGAAAGCCGATGAAATTTATTCTTCATATGGCTAAACAAGACAATGAGTGGGCGGGCAAAGCAGTAAGTTTTGAAAAGAATAAAGAAATGAAATTCAAAAGTTTAGATGAGTTTCGAAATTGGTTGGAAGTAGAGATTATTTCTGAGAACGGAGAATATAAAAATGAATTATAAAACGAAATATTACAACAAAGTATTTATTATAGGAATCTTGCTCTCAATGTTTCTGCTATTATCCTGCAGTGATGATAATCCTGTTTCTCCAGATGATAATACTTATTCAAGTTTACTTGATAATGTAGTTTTTGTACCAAATTCAGGACCTCCGGGAACACCGGTCGAACTTCAAAATTTAGCAACTCTACCGGATGTCGGTTTCTGGAGTTTGAATATAGGTGATGAAACAGTTCCTATTATTAAAACAGATTCATCGTACTATACAATTATACCTCTTATATTCTCAGCATCAGATTCAACCTGGCCGATAGCTTCAGTTTCTCCCTTAGATGTTACTTTGATTTTGGACAGCAATTCTGTTGATACCGCATTTGGGAAGATAACTGTCGATTCATTAGCTCATGCCGAGGGTGCCGTAGACTCTTTGATACAGGATTTTCTACATGCTTCTGATGCTATTCGGGATATAAGTTTAGCTTTAGGATTAGATGATACTTTACTTCAAGCAGTCTGTATGGCAATGGATGAGATAATCGTAAGCGGAGATAACTCCTTGTCAGCTATCATACACGGCACCTCACCGATTGTAGATAGTGATTCTCTTCCGATAGATTTGTTCTCGGCATTATTGGTTTCTACCGGTGTGTCTGATATGGTGTCATCATGGTCAGACAGTTTACAGGTTGTTCAGGCAGATGCCTCTAAATATCAAAACAGACAAAAGAGTTTAGTCTCAATTGTAGATGATGAGGGGTTGGCATATCGTATGCAAATGTATAGCCTGCTTTCAGGTTTTTCCTCACAGGTAATCGGTCAGACCGCTTTGACATGGAATAAGTTTTCTGCTGTACTTGGTGTGGCTGGGATTGCTTTCCCGCCATTAGGGTTTATAGAGTTTATTGTTAGTTTTGTCGTAGCTGAACTTGATTTTATTTTTAACAAGATAGCGTTGGCTTTACTTCCTGCACAGATAACAGATTTTAAGTTAGGTTTTTTAAATCATGAAATAAATACCGGTGATACGACCGAAGCAATAGTCTATATCTCCGCCAAGAATAATCCCCCTAATATAACACCGCTTGATATTGTTACTCAGGTTATCAATGGAATGGCACTTGCTGATTGGATACATAATCTTGGGTCTGCACGAAGATTTCTTCCCGCCGATTTTCATGAAATAGTTGAGGGATTGACCACTTGGTATTTGGGAGTAATAAATAATGTGTTGGGTGTCTATTTTAATGCTCCCACGATGATGGATGTTTCTTTACCTGAGATTCGGTATGATTCAGTTTTAATTTATAATCCTGGTTTGATAGATTTAATAAGTCCGAATCTAAGTAAAATAGAACCGATGAGTGGTAGTATCAACGGAAGAGCCAAAGACTCAACCGGTAAAATAGGTCTCATGGTGACGACACAGACTTCAGGACCTCATACGCTGATACATCCTATTCTTGCTTCAGCAGGTTATGCCGGCGGAGCCTTTGGTGATGAATATAAAACAAGTAATATCGATACCGTCACGGTGGTGGCAGATTTAGCTTTGGAAGTTAACTTTGGGAATACTATCACAGTTGGTGGAGCAAACCTGTTAGGTGTGCATGCCGGTTATTATACAAGTGATGGAAATCCTCGTTGGGCAGACGGTGTGCAAATAAACCTGTCTGTTTCAGGTGGTTCGGCGAGTTCCACAAGTGGAGTTACTGATGCATCCGGTTTTTATAGCAGTATGATAACAATAGATTCTACCGCTGATTCAGTGGTGGTGCATGTTTTTGCCTATGGCGATTATAATTCTCAACACGATACAACTGTTGTGGCACGTACTGATAGAGATTCCAGTTCAATAAATGGAGTAACTTTCAGAGGAACATTTTGGGCTATAGCTCAGGCAGATAGTATTTATCGAAAGTCAGAGTGGTATCAACAGGATTTTTTACAATCAAGTGATAGTCTTGAGAAAAATATGAATGCTAATTATTCACTCAGTAATTCTTTCCCGGGCGGGTCTGCAAATGCTTCTATTTCTTTTGATTGTAATTTGAGATCTGATAGTACAGATGGCATTATTACTATGACGGAAACATTTTCTATGAGTAATAGTGCTGCTTATAGTGTAGGCGAAGAAGGGTACTCTAATGCCGGAGTTGTTACTTCATATTATAATATTGATGGAGCGTTCTGGTTTGATGTGACAGGCAACGCTTTGGTTACAGTTGAGTATAGTAGCGGACCTGCTTCAGGTTTTGATTTAAATCAGATTGCGTGTGAGGGGGTATCAATTCCTAGCAATGGAAGTTGGCAGTCTGTTTTTGGCGATGGAACTCATATAATTTCTTTTCATCAGGTTCATTCTTTTATGAAATCAATTCCACCATATCAGGACAGTTACAGTGATCAATCAACTGCAAGCGGAACCTTGACGGTTACTATTGAACCACAGTAAAATCGAGATAGGAAAGATATACCACAATGAAAAAGAAAAATTTACAACTCGCAATGCTCTTTATTATAGCCACAACCGCAATGTTTCTGCTATTATCCTGCAGTGATGATAATCCTGTTTCTCCAGATGATAATACTTATTCAAGTTTACTTGATAATGTAGTTTTTGTTCCCGATTCAGGACCTCCGGGAACACCGGTCGAACTTCAAAATTTAGCAACTCTACCGGATGTTGGTTTCTGGAGTTTGAATATAGGTGATGAAACAGTTCCTATTATTAAAACAGATTCATCGTACTATACAATTATACCTCTTATATTCTCAGCATCAGATTCAACCTGGCCGATAGCTTCAGTTTCTCCCTTAGATGTTACTTTGATTTTGGACAGCAATTCTGTTGATACCGCATTTGGGAAGATAACTGTCGATTCATTAGCTCATGCCGAGGGTGCCGTAGACTCTTTGATACAGGATTTTCTACATGCTTCTGATGCTATTCGGGATATAAGTTTAGCTTTAGGATTAGATGATACTTTACTTCAAGCAGTCTGTATGGCAATGGATGAGATAATCGTAAGCGGAGATAACTCCTTGTCAGCTATCATACACGGCACCTCACCGATTGTAGATAGTGATTCTCTTCCGATAGATTTGTTCTCGGCATTATTGGTTTCTACCGGTGTGTCTGATATGGTGTCATCATGGTCAGACAGTTTACAGGTTGTTCAGGCAGATGCCTCTAAATATCAAAACAGACAAAAGAGTTTAGTCTCAATTGTAGATGATGAGGGGTTGGCATATCGTATGCAAATGTATAGCCTGCTTTCAGGTTTTTCCTCACAGGTAATCGGTCAGACCGCTTTGACATGGAATAAGTTTTCTGCTGTACTTGGTGTGGCTGGGATTGCTTTCCCGCCATTAGGGTTTATAGAGTTTATTGTTAGTTTTGTCGTAGCTGAACTTGATTTTATTTTTAACAAGATAGCGTTGGCTTTACTTCCTGCACAGATAACAGATTTTAAGTTAGGTTTTTTAAATCATGAAATAAATACCGGTGATACGACCGAAGCAATAGTCTATATCTCCGCCAAGAATAATCCCCCTAATATAACACCGCTTGATATTGTTACTCAGGTTATCAATGGAATGGCACTTGCTGATTGGATACATAATCTTGGGTCTGCACGAAGATTTCTTCCCGCCGATTTTCATGAAATAGTTGAGGGATTGACCACTTGGTATTTGGGAGTAATAAATAATGTGTTGGGTGTCTATTTTAATGCTCCCACGATGATGGATGTTTCTTTACCTGAGATTCGGTATGATTCAGTTTTAATTTATAATCCTGGTTTGATAGATTTAATAAGTCCGAATCTAAGTAAAATAGAACCGATGAGTGGTAGTATCAACGGAAGAGCCAAAGACTCAACCGGTAAAATAGGTCTCATGGTGACGACACAGACTTCAGGACCTCATACGCTGATACATCCTATTCTTGCTTCAGCAGGTTATGCCGGCGGAGCCTTTGGTGATGAATATAAAACAAGTAATATCGATACCGTCACGGTGGTTCCTACTCTTGTTTTGAAAGCGAATTTTCCTGATACGATGAATGTTCGAGGTGCAGGAGCTTTGGGGATTTATGCCGGTTATCTGACAGCAAGTAATGATACGAATTGGTCTGATAATATAAATTTACATCTATATGTTACCGGTGGGTATTTAGATGATGACACAGGTGTTACTAATGCCGCAGGATATTTTGGGACAATAGTACACCATGATAGTACAAGTTCAGATATAGAGATAAGAATATATGCCGAGGGAGCTGAGAATTCAGTTGCCGATACGACTATAAATGCAATTGTAGAATCTTTGATGTTAGAAGTATCATTCCCTGATTCGTTACATTATCAGTCAAGCGGGCAATTACAGATACGAGGTGGGTATTTACGATCGGGGGGATTAGTTGATTGGTCTGAGAACCTTGATGTGTCATTGAATGTTATAGGAGGAACCGCAGATGCTAGTTCCGGCGTTACCGATGCTTCCGGTAATTTTCAGACAATGATTGCAAATAATTCACAAACCTCCCCTATGACGATAGAAGTTAATTTAGATGATGCAAGTGGACTACATATTGATACTACACTAAATGTGATTATTGATACTTCTAATAGCTCTAATATGAGTGTTACGGAATCATATTTTGAAACTCAATTAGATGTAACGGCAGCTTATGGTTTAGATGAACATCGTACTTATGGAACTGATATATTTGAAGAAATCGCCTCTCGTTCGGCAGGTTTTTCCGGAAATGAATCAATACATGAAGAAATAGAAATTTATCATGATACTGTTATTATAGATGGATTAGCAAGCGGTTCATCATCTGCAAATTACTCAATTTCAATTGATTCTGCTACGGGGGATTTGTTATCATTGAGTTTTTCTGGAAGTAGTACAGCAAGTTCATCTCATAGTACAACCAACAATGATTATAGAGGGTCCGTTAATTCTTTCGCATCTTCTTCAGTAATTGTGCATTTTACAATATCTAAAGGTAATTACCAATTTAATGCTTCAGGTTCATTACAAGCAGCTGATCATGCTAATGCTTCTTATTCTGGTCCTAACGGTTTAATATTATCCGGCTCTATTAATGAATCTTTGATTCTATCTCCCGGGTCTTACAGTATTTCAATTATAAGTAATGCATATTTTGATGCAACCTACTACCAAGATATGACTGCAGCAGGTTCGGGAAGTAGTAATGTCTCTTTGAATGTCACAATGACAAGAGTTCAATAGTAGAAAAACTATGAGATTGTAAGTTATTTTTAAAAAATGTAAATATGGGAATCTATTAAGATTCCCTTTTGTTTAAATATTATTTTAATAAAATAAATATCCCATCTCTTCAGTGTGTTCTTAATAGGGAAGATCGAAACGATCAAATAGGAAGCTATCAAGTCTTTCAAAAATGAGAAGAGAAAGGATATTGGAGGTAGTTACTTTATAGGAGCAAGTGGGTGCGTGCTATAAAGTAATCAAGGTATAATTTTTATATTCTATTACATATTATCTGTTTTCATTTTGTATCCTTCAATAAGAAGTATTTTTATAATCAGCAAAATTGCTTTATTATTAGATGTATTTACTGATTTTATGATTCAATATATTTTATCAGTACTAACAATCAGCAGGACAGAATAGTTTTCTAATAAAGACCTAATTTATACACATATAGCAGCCTTATTAAAGCTGTAATGTGTTGTTATATATAGAGATATATCTTCTGCTATACACTTAAATTGAATAAACTCCCAAAATTATTAATAAATTTGTGTTGACAAAATCTTATTGTCCGATATATTCAATATAATTAGTTGCATATACAACAGTTGTAAATAGAACTATATGGTGGAAGTAATGAAAAAAATAGAATATCTATTAGGCAGGCTGATCGCAGGTACTTGGCGAAGCATGCGAAAACAAATGGAACATAATATTGCTCAAACGGAGCATGATATAACTGCGGTACAGGGGATGATTCTTGCTATGTTAAGTCATTATGATAATGTAAATCAGCAAATGCTGACAGAGTTTATTCACTGTGAAAAAACAGCAATAACAAGATGGGTTGATCATTTAGAATCAATGAAACTTGTAATAAGAGTTCCCGATGAAAATGACCGCAGACAAAATATTTTGAAGCTAACTAATAAGGGTCAAAAATATGCTTCCGAATTTATTGAAATAGGTTTGTTAACAGAAAAACAGGCACTTAAAGGAATAGACAAAGAAAAAGCAGATATATGCAAAGAAGTTTTAAAACAAATTATAATAAATTTGGAAACAATATAATAACATAGAGGTACGTATGTCAAAATATCTGAAATATATAATCCCGGTCTTGATAATTGCTGTCGGTGTAGTATCAATGCTATTTTTGTCGAGTTTAAAGAAAAAAACCCCAAAACAAAATACTGTTGTAACTTCAAAAATTGTTATTACAGAAGAAGTAAAACTCCATTCGGTTGTTTCTCATATCAACCTTTTTGGAAGAGCTGCCACCTCAGAGCCTGTTATGTTAAATTCTGAAGTAAATGGTGTCTTGGAAAATGGAGATATCGATTTTAAAGTATCAGAAAACTTTTCTAAAGGTGACTTGATATGTAAAGTTGATGATAGGCAGGCAAAATATTCTTTGAATTCTGCTAAATCTGATTTACTAAATGCCCTTGCAAATGTGTTACCGGAAATAAAAGTTAATTTTGAGGATGAATATACTATATGGCAGGAGTATTTTAACAATTGTAAGTTTGATTCTAAAATTGCTCCTCTTCCTAAAGTAACAAATGACAAGATTCATTTATACTTGTCAAGATTTAATGTTTACAAATTCTATTACAATGTTTTAAACCTTGAAATTATTTTAGATAAACATTATTTCTATGCTCCGTTTGACGGCTCAATCATAAAAACAAATCTACAGGTCGGTTCATCAGTGCGAATTGGAGGGCAAATAGGTGAAATTATAAATACTGCTGATATGGAAATTTCTGTACCGGTTGAAACAAAAAATATATCATGGATAGATAAAGATAAAAATGTCATAATTAAATCAAAAGAATTTTCCAAAGAATGGACCGGTATAATCAGTCGTATTGGCAGTAATATTGATACAAGAACTCAAACAGTTGATTTGTATATTAAAGTAAACCAAGAAAAAAACAACCCGCTTCTTAGTGGAGTTTTTGTTGAAGTTGAGTTTCAAGGCAAAGCAGCAGAAAATGCTTTTGCAATACCGCCAATGGCTTTGTATGAAGAGTCTTATGTATATCTTGTTAAAGACGGGAGATTACAAAAACAAACGGTACGTCTTGTGCGGCGTGAATCTGACCGAGTAATAATTGCAGATGGTATAAAAACAGGCGATATAATAGTTGTGGAAGCTTTACAGGGAGTGGCATCAGGTATGCCGGCACGTTCTAAATCAAATATGTCGGGAGAGAACTAATGCAAAAAATAATGGAATATTTAATTCGGTATCCGATTTGGGTTCAAGTACTCATGGGGTCTGTTATTGTGTTTGGAGTGATTTCATTAACACAAATAAGGTTCTCATTTTTTCCGGAAGCTACTCCGCGTAATATTATAGTAGAAGTACAGTATCCCGGGGCATCACCTGAAGAAGTTGCCGAAGGGGTAGTGTTAAAGATTGAAGAAAACTTAGAAGGTCTTTTAGGGGTTGAAAGAATAACATCTGTCTCAAAAGAAAATGTTGGCATCGTAACAGTTGAGACAACAATCTATTCTGATATAGATAAAGTTTTAACCGACGTAAAAAATGCCGTTGATAGAATTATATCTTTTCCACAGGATGCTGAGAAACCTATTATATTCAAACAGGAATTTAATGCCCTTTCTCTAAATATAGGTATTAATGGGGAAACAGATTTATATAACTTAAAACATATAGCAGAAAAATTCCGTGATGATTTGTTGGCAACAAATGAAATTTCCCAAGTTACTATTACAGGGTTACCTGAATTAGAATTTTCAATTGAACTCTCAGAAGCAAAACTCAGGGAATATCAGCTTCGCTTTGATGATATCAAATTGGCAGTTTTAAAATCAAATCTTAATATCTCCGGTGGTAAATTTGATACTGAAGACGAAGAAATTCTTATCAGAGCATGGGGCAGAGGCTATTATGCCGAAGACATAATGAATATTCCTATTAGGGGAAACAGTAACGGTACAGTGTTACTCCTTCGCGATGTTGCATCAGTTAAAGAGCAATGGAAAGATATTCCCAATAAAATTTACTATAATAATAAACATTCAGTATCGCTTATCATTACTCAAACCGCCATTGAAGATATTTTAGCAATAGCAGAGCAGGCAAAAATATTAATGAAAAAATTTAACAAAGAGCATACTGCCTTGCAAGCTGTAATTCTGCGGGATATGACGATTCCTCTTAAACAACGTATTGAACTGCTGGTCAGAAATGGTATCTATGGTTTAATATTGATAATAATCTGTTTGGGGTTCTTCTTAAATCTTAGACTTTCATTTTGGGTATCAACAGCTATTCCTTTTTCTTTTGCCGGTATGTTTATTGTAGCAAATTTTGCTGGTATTACTGTAAATGTAATGACTCTTGCCGGGATGATTATTGTCGTCGGTATTTTGGTTGATGATGGGATTGTGGTGGGTGAAAATATATTTGCACACTATGAACGAGGGAAAACCGCCCTGCAAGCTGCTATTGATGGTTCCAAAGAAGTAATTGCACCGGTAATGACATCGGTATTTACTACTGTGATTATCTTTTTAGGTCTGTTCTTTTTAGAGGGAAGGCTCGGGGAAATGATGTGGCAGATGTCACTTGTGGTAGTGGCATCACTTTTTTTTTCTCTCTTGGAAGCATTTTTAATCCTGCCGTCGCATTTGGCACATTCTAAAGGGTTATCTCATACCAAGAAAATATCTCCTATTAGAAAAAAAATAGATTCTGCTATTAGTTATGTTACACATAAAATCTACGGACCTGTTTTAAAATTGGCTATGGCTCATAAATGGACTGTTGTAATTATTCCCATAGCACTTATGATGATTACTGTTGGACTCATTAAAGGCGGTCTTGTGGGAGTTACTTTTTTTCCAAATGTTGACGGCGACGAAATACCTATCAATATAGCTTTGGTCGCAGGTACTCAAGAAGCAAAAACCGATTCTATTTTATATGAAATAGAAAAAGTTTGCTGGCAAATCAATGACGAAATTAAAGATGAAAGAGCTGACAAAAAAGATGTTATCCTTTCCACCCAACGTGAAATAGGAAGTAACGGACTTGGCGAATCAGGAAGTCACACCGGACGGCTATTAGTGCAGCTTTTAGACGGTGAAGCACGTGATATGGAAAGTAATGTGATTTCAAACCGTATCAGCAAAGCAGTTGGAGCAATTCCCGAAGCATTGAATCTGACTTTCACCGAAAGTAATCATTTTGGGAAAGCTGTATCAATCTCACTTTTAGGTGAGAATTCAAAAGAACTTGATAAAGCCACACAATTACTGCGTTCAGAACTTACTAATTTTAAAACATTAAAAGATATAACCGACACCAACCAAAAAGGCAGACGAGAAATAAATATTACGCTGAAACCTTTAGCGTATTCGCTTGGCTTGACATTGCAAGATATAGTCGGGCAGGTTCGTCAAGGGTTCTTTGGACAGGAGATTCAAAGAATTCAAAGAGGGCGAAACGAATTAAGAGTTTGGGTGAGATTTAAACCGGAAGACAGAAGTTCTTTAAACAATCTTGAACAAATGCGTATAAGAACAATAAATGGTTCAGAATACCCTTTTGCCGACCTTGCTTCGTATACAATCAAACGAGGTATTACACAGATAAACCATTTGACAAGAAAACAAGAAATAAAAGTTGAAGCAAACCAATCAGACCCTAAAGATGACCTTCCCCCTATTATAGAAGAAATTTCAACAGATGTTCTTCCTCGGGTTTTAGCACAGGTTGATGGTGTGACTGCACAATTTGAAGGACAATCTCGTGAAGAAAACAAAATGAAGCGTTCAATGATCATTTCTTTTAGTATTGCTCTTTTATCTATGTTTATTTTGATAGTCTTGGTATTCAGGTCGTATGCACAGGCAGCTATGATATTTTCACTTATCCCCCTTGGACTCATAGGAGCGGTTTGGGGACATGGTATTCAGGGTATTCAGCTTAATCTTTTATCAGCAATAGGTATATTGGCACTCTCCGGTATTATTGTAAATGACAGTATTGTGTTTATTGACCAAACAAATCGATTTTTAAGAGCAGGACAAAAAGTTGAAGATGCTGTGTATAACTCAGGTATTGCAAGGTTCCGTCCTATTATATTGACTACTTTAACAACAGCACTTGGAATGGCACCTCTTATTTTAGAGACAAGCAGACAGGCTAAATTTTTAATCCCAATGGCGGCATCGGTTGCGTATGGATTGGTGTTTGGAACCTTTATCATGTTGATTTTTCTTCCTGCCTATTTTCTGGCATTTAATAAAATCAGATTATTATATGCACATATATATTTTGATAAATCCTCAACTCGGGAATCTGTTGAACCTGCGGTTAAAGAATTAACTAATATTTTAGATTCTTATGATTCAAAAGAGAAGGATAAAAATGCGTAAGCTTATCCTTACGATAAAATAGATTTCTAATTCAATAAACCGTACAAAGAGAAATATATCTCAAGCACTGTTGAGTTTGGTAAATAAAAATATTATAATTATTTCAAAAAATGGAATCAGATTATTGTAATTACTGTAGATTTATTCTTAATCTATCTATATAGTAGGTACAATAAAAATAATTTTAATTTAAAGTCTCAATTAAATTTTTCCGATACTAACAAAAGTACATAAATGTATCTATTATGTAATAATGGTTTTAATATAAGATGTTAACTATAACGTATGTAAGTACAGTCTAATAAAGAGGTTTAATATGAAAAAAGAAATGATAATTGTTCTGTTTATTTTGGGAATATTTCATACTTCACTATACTCTCAAGCTTTGATAGTTGATCATAATTGCACAAATATAACTGATATCTCTGAGAGTGGTATTAATCTTGCAAAAAGTTCTCTTCATATTGCGTATGGACATACATCTCATGGAAGTCAGTTAATAACCGGAATGAATGATCTGGATGCATTTATGGGAGGAAATGGATTATATGTATGGCATGAGGGACCATTAGCAGGATATCTTGATATTGATGATTATTTTGTCAGCGGTGATCTTGGCTATTCAGATTGGGATGAAAAAACACGTACGTACTTAGATAATACAAATAATTCTGATGTTAATGTTGTTATATGGTCATGGTGCGGACAGGTAAGTGGATATTCAGAAGCTCAGATAGACACATATCTGTCTGATATGACATCTTTGGAAAACGATTATCCAAATGTCCAATTTGTCTATATGACAGGTCATTTGGATGGCACCGGATTAACCGGAAACCTGCATCTGCGAAACGAGCAGATAAGAACTTATTGTAGAAATAACAATAAAACATTATATGATTTTGAAGATATAGAAAGTTACAATCCTGACAATGTATATTTTGGAGATAAAATACCTAATGATAATTGCGAATATGATTCCGATAATAATGGCGTAAGAGATAGTAACTGGGCAATTGAATGGCAAAACTCACATACTGAAGGAGTCGATTGGTATTCCTGTTACGCTGCTCATTCACAATCTTTAAATGGAAACCAAAAAGCGTATGCGGCATGGTGGCTTTGGGCAAGCTTGGCAGGTTGGAATATTGCTACCTCAGTTGATGAGCCTACAGAACTGCCATACAAATTTGAACTAAATCAAAATTACCCTAACCCATTTAATCCGTCAACCACAATTCAATATCAATTGCCGTCAGCGGGAACTGTGAACTTGATTGTTTATAACATATTGGGTGAAAAAGTGAAAACGTTAATTAATGAATATCAGACATCAGGCACTCACCAAGCAGTATTTAATTCTGATAAACTTTCAAGTGGTATATACTTCTATAAGTTGGCTATTAATGAATCTCAGACAAAAAATTCAGATACAAAATCACTTATGAAGAAAATGATATTATTAAAATAAGACGACAGATAAATCTAAATAATTATAAGATTGGTATATCAATTTCGATAATGATATTTTTTCCCAATGTCATTCCCATGAAAATGGGAATCCAGTCATTTGTTTTGTTTAATAAATTCAGAAACGCTTTTATAAAAACCTAAACTACTAATAGGTAATTTTTCAATATATCGTTGACAAATTTGTGGATTTGTATCAATAATTTCAAAACTATAGTTTTTCTTATTTTGTGACAAAGCACTTAAAAGTAATGTGTGAGCTTTCATATCTGCCTCTGGTAATGAATATCCAAAAACAATAATTCTATCTGCATCAGAGAGTTTTGTTTGAGCAGCATCCCAAGAAGGCTTTAATATTTCAGAATAAAACCTGTTTTTATCAAAAGTTGGTGGTACTATCATAGGTTCTAAAAAATACCTTCTGTTATCATTTTTACTATTATGAATAGCATAGGATTTAATAGATTTTCCATTTGATGAACTATTAAACGGCTCTGTTCTCAAGGGGGCATCAATAGTCTCAAAAAAATTTATACAATAACAACTATTAATATCAAAAATAATTTCTTGAGCTGAATCAGTTTGAAAATCATTCAATAATTTTTCTAACATTAAATCGTAATTAAATGTAATAAAATCAAGACTATCTTGTGGATAATTATTAAGTAAATGTTTCAACAATCCACCCATACCATTAGGATTATTACAGCAAGGTCTATTTGTCGTTATTTCTAATAATTTTAACATTATAAAATCTAAATCATGTTTAATTTCATCGCTGTCATTAATTTTATTTAAAGCTTCGGTGTAAACCAAATTATAAATATACTCAAATGAATATTGATCTTTTACAATATCAAAACCATATTTTAACAATACGGATTCAGCTACTTTATAAAAACAGTCAATTTTTAGGTTTTTTGCTTGTTTAAAAAAAGTTGAATCTAAAGGTGGTAAAAAATCTTTTCCAACTTTATCAATCTCATTTAATGAGATCGGAAGAGCGTCGTGTAGGGAAAGAGTGTAGATCTCGGTGGTCGCCGTATCATTAAAAAAAAAATAAAAGTATCACACAACCTAGTA
>CALCCW010000241.1:0-18603 GCA_937900185.1 uncultured candidate division Zixibacteria bacterium
TCTATTGTTCATCTTTTGGACATATCTTATCTCATACTTTGCTATGATTTTTTTTTTTTTAATGATACGGCGACCACCGAGATCTACACTCTTTCCCTACACGACGCTCTTCCGATCTGTGATAAGTTTCACTATAACTTAAAAGTTATGTACAATTTTAGTCTTTAAAAAAAGCAGAAACCAAACAATTTCCGCTTTCAAAACTTAAATAAATAAAAGTACTAAGCTAATAATATTGATCATCTATTGAACTTACAAGAATTGCTCCTATAACCAAAGCAGTAACTGTTGAGATAACAGCAGCGTACGATCCAAATCTAACACCTATATACCAACCGGTTTGTGTTCCGGAATTCGAAAGAGGTGCCGATATATTTGTATACGGATAAAATATACCGGAGTTGTTGTAACGAACAGCTTGGAATTGTAAATCAAATGCAATTAAATCTCGAACTCCAATAGATGTGCTGGCAACAAATCCAGGGTATTTTACTGTTTGATAATTATCAGACCCTGCTAAAAGAATACCGGGGGAAATATCAAATGAAACTGTCTTCGTAAGCCAACGGCGGTATCGAAATTTTATACCAAAATTACCGGCATCATCATCGCCGCTGCCATAAAGGGTAGCACCAATGCTGTAGTTTGGTGTCATATTTTTAATATACCCTAATTCCCCTGTGAGTAAAAATTTATCTTTACTCAATCGAGTGTTTGAGTCGGCAAATCTTGTTTTCCAACTTGTTTCAAAAACCCAAAAAGATTTTTGCTCAGGCAACGGTTTCCCTTGACACCATGCTGCCAATAATTGACTTGAAAAAAACAATACGGATAAAACTGTTAGAAAAAATATCTTATAAATTTTCATAACTGATTGCTCCTTTGATGGTTTCAAAGATAATATGGCTAATTTTTCAAAAGATGGAAATAAATAATTTTTTAATTATAGTAGAAGTAGACCGAGTTCAAGCAGCTACCGACAGGTGGATATAGAACCCGACAAAATTACTATAGTTCTGTCCTCTTGACATTTACACATTTTATACAAACTCTCACTACTTTCTTATCGTATCCTTTCCTATGAATAACTTAATTATGAAAGAGAAATTCTATGCACAAAAACATAACAATAAATATTACCAAAATTGGCTTAAAGCCATTTTTACAGGCAAAGCCATTTCGCTGTAACAGACTGTTCGCATGGCAGTTATCTGCTATATTAATGAGTCAGACGCAGTCTGTAGGTTCCCTTTATATGCGAAACGAACCCATTTTTTCGATGCCGAAAGGACTGGACTCCGTGGCAAGCATAGAAAGGAGTTCAGAAGAATAATGTTTTTCTCATTGTCATTTCCCATTTGATGTGGGGATAAAGGCAGGTCTCAAAAACGAAACTTGTCTACATTTATTGACATTCGGTAGGCAGACAATTTCTGTCTGTCCCAAAGTCGGAAAGTATATTCCTAAATAAGAAGTTTTTCAACAGTTCTATGAAGTTAAATACTGTTTCATCTTTCAATTAATTAAGCAGCACTTTTTGTATTTTTTTCCACTGCCACATGGACAAGTATCATTGCGACCAACTTTTAAATTTGGAATTGAGACAGGTTCATCGAAAATCGAAAAGTCTGTATATTTGAGAAGCTTTCGGTCTACTTCTTCAACTTTTTTATCGAATTCAGGATGACTTGGTTGAATCCCTTCTTTTAGGATTACTAATGATTCACGAAGCGTGAGATATGATCCTACAAAAGGTTCTTCATACCGAATACCAGAAAATGCGTCGAGCTGAATTTCGTTTAAGTATTCAGCGATATTATCTACATAACTTTCTATGATTGGAAGAAAAGACCTATCACCGTAATAACCCATCAGAAGCATTGCTTCATCAGGATCAGATTTCAAATGTTCTAATAGTGCCTGATTTATTCTTTCATCTTTTACTCCAAGCTGAGCAAGAATCCATATCCATGTTGATGCTAATTCGAGGTTTTCTTTATCAGCACTATATTTTTTGTAAACAAGTTCAAGTGCCGGTTTCCCCATGCCTTCCATGCCGATCATGATAGAGTCGTATACAATTGCCTCCCAGTTGTCTTTAACTTTATCCATCAGTTCAATCATCGGCTTACATGCTTCAGCAGATTTTAATTCACCAAGGATACGACATGAATATGCTATGCCATATTCCATATCAGAATCCCATATATCAGTAGAGTTGATTTCTTTAAGAAATGTCTTCAGCTTCTCTATCAAAAAGTTAATTAGTTCTTTTTGACTTGGATATTTTGTCAGCCTGTCGATTGCTTTTTGCGGCGGTTTGTTACAGCAGATATTTTTAAATAATTTTTCAAGTTTAGTAATAGCCATTATTAAATCCAATATTAAAATTATTGAGTTAATATAACATTGTAGCGGACAAACGCATAGAATTATTTTGATTCATATAGCTTGTGCTGAAAGGTCGGATAGGATTATACTTAGAAAAGTACCGGGAGTGGGAGGTTACTCTAAAAAGTAAGAATTGCTATAATCCCTTGTGAGTTAACAGGATATAATAAAGCGGTCATTTAATAAAGAGTTCATACACAAATTGCTATCTATTATTAAATGAATAATTTCTGTAGCTGTTGAGGGTTCGATTCTCCCATTTATGGGTCTATCTCTACCACAATTAAGTAGTCTTGAATGAGTATGAAATTTAATCTTCAATTGTTCACTGTAATAGAGAGATAAGTCAGAACTGTTCAACTTATCTCCCTAATTACAGGAGAACAGATTTAAATAGTTGAGCTTGTTACCATAATTATTTTTTAATCTCACCAACCATTTTATCTGACCCGATCGTTGGCACAGAAAGCAATGAGTTATAACAACAGTCAAGAGTACCAATTCCGTTTAAATACTTTCCCAACACCATTATATCAGTAATATCAATGCGGTTATTGCAATTGAAATCAATAGCTTTGAGTGGATTCGGGACAGGTCCACAATCAAAATATGTTTGTCGGGCGAATATTAAATCGTTTTGGTCAACCTGACCGTCGGAATTGGCATCACCGCATATATATTCTATAACCTCAAGATCGACAGGCACTTCCACCGTCGGCACAATAGGGTCGTTACTATTTATTACAATAACAGCAGAATAGGTTCCATTGTTCAGTCCCGTACCATCGAAAACCATTTCAACTATTGTCGTGTCACTAACGGAAGTGGTATCACCCAGAGGGGTTGCCGACAGCCAATCAATTTTACGTGCCAGGAAGCCGAACAACTGGTTGGCAAAAATTTGATTATCGCCGGCTACAAGTATACCGTTATAGAACAGTTCGTCAGCTATTGTAACAACCACTCCATTACCGATATAGCTGTAAGCAGTATTAGGAACCCCCAGACGATCACGGACAATAATTGAGGTTGACGGTAAGACAGGCTGTGTCAGGGTAGCAAGGGGATTATTAAGATATAGACTATCAACACCAACAGTCGTCTCATGAGGTTCAATATTAGTTGTTACCCCCTGTTCACCATTCAATGAAGAATATGAAATACCGACACCTATGCCACTAAGGATCTCATTGTAACTACTAACTGATTCATCACCTTCCAGCAACAGTCCGCCACCCGTATTGACCCATGCAGAGAGAGCGTTAATCTCAACAGGGTTCCACGAAAAGTTATGATCTACTAACCAGAATACGTCGATGTTTGCCAGTAAAGTGCTGGTAATGGTAGTTGTATTTATTATTACAATAGCACCTCGTGTCTCTAAATCACTAATGATAGTTTGCCAATAGCTACTTCCAATAGAACCGTGGGATTCATCAAACATAATTCTGACACCAGTAAGATCATTTAAATATGCCTGCATAGGGTAAGTGCGTGGGGCAGGTGGAGGTGATACCGGAGTTCCAACGAGAGGTTCGGAAATCATAGTATTATTGTAAGCAGGAGGAGTTGTAAGAGTATAAATATTAAGAGGTACTGAATTATTGAAACGGAGTGCAATGTTCCAGATTAGGTCACTCCCTGCATTATTATAGATTTTAAGTGTGTCAGTCTCTATTGGATTAATTGACAAAATCAAACTTTTTGCAAATGAAGTTGGACTTACTTCAATTTCCGGAGGGGTTAATCCCTCTCCACGAAGTATAACAGTTAACAATGGCGTATCAGGATCGTTGCTGGAGAAAGACAATACTCCGTTTATAGATCCTATCACACTGGGAATAAAAGTAACGATCACTTCCTTTACTTCTCCAGGATTTAGTGAAAAGCCATTCGTATTGGATGTGAAATCACTGTTATCAGATGTGATGCTGGAAACATTCAGTACATCGGTACCATTATTTTCTACAAAAACAATACTTTCTTTTGAAGTACCGGTAAATACAATATTATAATCAATAGTATCAGGTGTTACTGCGATATCAGGAATACCGAATACATTCAAGTGTGCCGGCACCAGTAGTTCCGGTTCATCGGGGTCATTGCTATTGATGAGTAGGTCTGCCAGATAGTCACCTGCTTCCAATCCGGTTGCGTTAAAAAACACATCAATATTTTGTGTTTGTCCAGCCGGTATCGTTCCGGAAGTAGGTGTAGCTGCAATCCACGGAGGGTATAACTCGAGAGTATTTAAGAAACTGGTCATTATATTCAAGGTTGCAGTATCATCTATGAAAAAGCCGCCGGCTCCAGCATAAAGGAGGTAATAAATGCGATTAACACCATTGAGATTTAGTATGCGATGGTAGTCATCATTGGTGTAAGTGGCAAATTCATGATTAGCTGTAGAGTCATATTCAATAATAATCAGGTGATTTATAGATGGATCTACAGCATTGTAGACTCTCTTGACAAATCCCAGATATGTAACTCCATTAAAAGTAGTTTCTAAAATGGAACCGTCGGCATTACCTCTCCCGTCAGCACCGAGATTGCCGGTAATCTGGAAATAACTTACGTCCTGCATATCTGCTGCCATAACAAACAAACCGGGATACTTTCTGGTAAAGTATCTCCCAGCACTACCAAATATGGTGCTGTTTACGATTAAATTATCAGAGTAACTTATAGCTCCGCCCAGGTTCGTAGATAGTTGATTTCCGCCGTCGTACATGTCGTTGCCGCCATCACTGATATAATACCCGGTTACTCCGTCGATGAAATTATACTTGTTAGGAATACTACTTGTAATAGATTCAAAGCCGGCATTCAGTTTGTCAAGAATATTTTCCAGTTCGTTAGGATTTGTGGTTGCGGATGGCGGTGGGATATAGTCAACTCCAGCACCATCAAAAGTATAAACCTCTGATAAAGGGAGTTTATCAAGGAGAACTTCACTTGTAGAGTCTTTGGTTTGATATATATTTTCTGAAGCACTGAATATGGGACTGGATAAAATTGAAGTAGTTATTCCTGCATATGCACTAGCAAGTTTCCAATTCAAATCAGAACCTCCGTTATTAAAAATAGCCAATACTTGAGTTGAAGAATCACCAATAGTTAAAATTTCATCCAGTGAATCGGGTGATACATTGATATCAGGAGGAACCAAACCTTGTCCCGAGAGATAGACCGACACTTCAGGTTGATCGAGGTCGTCGCTTGTAATTGTAAGAAGACCTTCAATAGTGCCTGAAATAGTGGGAGTAAAAGTAACAGGGATTTCAATATTTTCACCGGGGTTCAACGTAAAACTGGTAGTTTCCGGTATGAAGTTGGAGTTATTGGAGATGACGCTGAAGACATTTAACAGGTCGGTTCCGATGTTTTCAACGAGAATAGTATCTACTGTTGATAATCCAATGAACAAAGGACCAAAATCAATTGAATCGGGAGAAACGGCGATATCCGGTTCACCGGTGACATGCATATAAGCTGGGACGATAAGTTCCGATTCATCGGGATCGTTGCTGGAAATTATAATATCTGCAAAATAATCACCGTCATAAAGACCAGTCGCATCGAAAGTAACTTCGAAATCATAGCTCATTCCGGCTGGGATAATTGCACTAAACGGATCCAGATTCAGCCAATTTGAGAATCTTATTCCGCGGTCAATCACGTTTTCCAAATCGGTGAGACTGTTGCCGGCCCCATAAATTGTTTTTACCTCTATAATTGAACCGGAATTAATATCTCCTAATTCTAAATGAAGGATCCCCAAACCGTCCACCCCTGAGACTGGACCAACTGGAATATCGACTACAGTGTTTCGCTGACCATAATCATCCCAGCCGATGATATCCATCAAGTTCGGTACACGGCTGCTTGCTATGGCTGTGTAATTAGTATTCCAGGAATAAACCATATTTCGAGATAGATCGTAATTCCAATTCCCCGAAAATTCTCCATCTGTGTCCCAATCGGCGTAACTCTTGAAAACAACATCTGTCACAAGACTATCCGAGCTGTTTTCGATTTTAGAGACAATGTCTATAAACTGATCGCTTCGGTCGAACCTGAAGGTTCGAGTTAAGAATAATAGATTGTCACTTGTTTTGGTAACAACTTCGACAATTACTTCTGAGGTATTGTTAACCAGTTCCGTATAGGAAACCGGGACAAACTGAGAACGTGCACTATGAGCCGCCACAGATATTCGGTCGATACCTAAAACGCGGTAAGCTATTGTATAACCAGACAGGTATGTTCCCTCTTGCAAGTGTTCGTTGCCGACTGGAAATTGGAAAGGCATAATCTCTCCGTAATCGGAGATCCCAAAGCTTAAATAATCTCCAGTATATATACCTGCGGATACTGAAGCTGTTTGGTTGGATATTTCAGGTTTAGAATTATTAAATTGCTGTACTGAAGTATTTGTATTTGTTTCATCATCCAGCAAACCTTGATTTGCTTCATAATTGTCCGTTAGTCTTTTAAGTAATGTCGAGTTCAGTGTTGCCGGCCCGGGAGTGTTATTTGTAAAGTTGACATCAATTCTTAAGTCAACGATAAGATCGCTGCCCCCTAAGTTGTCGATGGTCAAGGTATCGACTTCTGTTTCACCGGTGAAAAGACTATCCTGCAGGGAATCAGGCGAGACGGAAATGTCCGGTGGAATCAGACCCTGTCCCGAAAGATAAACGGTTTCTACCGGCTGGTCGGGGTCGTTGCTTGTCAGTGTCAGAAATCCGCTGATTGAAGCGGCTGTAGTTGGAGTGAACGAGACTGCAATTGAAATGTATTCACCGGGGTTCAGCGTGAAACTGGAGGTGTCAGGCTGAAAGTCGGAGTTATCAGAAATGGTACTGGAAACGTTCAATAAATCTGTTCCGTTGTTTTGTACGAAAATAGTATCTACTGTTGATAATCCAATAAACAAAGGACCAAAATCAATTGAATCGGGAGAAACGGCGATGTCCGGGGCACCGGTAACATGTAAGCGGGCAGGGATGAACAGTTCCGATTCGTCGGGGTCGTTAGAGGTAATTACGGCATCGGCATAATAATTTCCTCCGATCAAGTTATTCGCATCAAAGGTAACGGTTACGTCCATCGAAGAACCTGCTGGAACCGTTCCGGAAGTTGGCTCAACCGATATAAAGTCACTAATTGACGCCAGCCAGTCAAAAACCTGATTGGCAAAAAGTCGGGTATCACCAACTGAAAGATTAAAGTCTCCTGAAAATTCATTCCCTACTGCGATTACTCTTCCCCTTCCAATTTTGGATACTGCGGCATGAGGACGAGAAATATCGTCAAATACAATCGTTTGGGCTGGAGAAACAACCGTGCAATATGCTCCATAAGATGAACCATTGATAGAACTGACTCCTACGGTTGTAGGATGAGGTAAAATATTGTCGAAAACAGCACCAGAAAAACCACCAATAGAACTCTCCGAAATGCCTGACCCGGAAAGCAGATTGTTCAGATTAGCCATGGAACTATTATTATCACCCTGCAGTAAAAGACCGTTTCCGTTTCCTGTCTGAAGCCAGGTTTTTATGACATCAAGGTCAGTGGTTGAAGCAAAGTATATATCATCATCAATCGCCAGAACATCCAGGCTATCGAGTTCACTAGATGTGAAGGGATACCCAACAGTTACCACTACCGCACCACGAGCTGTTAAGTCTGCAATAATTGTTGAGTAAAAACTGGATGTGTTCAGAAAACCTATTCTCTTTCCACTCAAATTAGTCAATGTTGTAGACAGTGATTGGATTGTAGTAGCCCCTTGAATTGAGTCTGTACTTGAAGAAGCGTCAATCGCTGGTAAATTGTCAGAAAAGTTTATTTCCGGTAGTGAAAATAACGCCGTTGAGGCAGTTGCACTGTCATGTGAAATTAACGAAATATCAAAAAGTAGGTCACTTCCGCTGGAGTTGCCAATGGTCAAGGTATCGACTGCTGTCTCACCTGTGAAGAGACTGTCCTGTAGCGAATCAGGAGATACATAAATGTCAGGTGGAAAAATGCCGTTGCCTGACAAATAAACTGTTACATTCGGATTGGTAGAATCACTGCTGGTAATAAGGAGAGTGCCGGTTTCCGATCCCGTGACGGTTGGTAGAAATTGAATCGCCACATCCTTATACTCTCCCAGAGGAACATTGAAAACTGTGGGGGATAAAACAGAAAAATGCGTGTTGTCAGAAGTTATTTCAAATACTTCCAGTAGATCAGTCCCGTCATTGGAAATACGCAGTAATAGGGAATCTTGAAAACCTATATAAGTAGTTCCAAAATTGAGAGTATCATCAGAAAGAACAATATTTGGCGTTCCGATGATCTTCAGTTGTACAGGTATAGTGTCTTGTGAATGAACAGGGTCATTACTACCTATCAATATCATAGCACTGTAATCACCACCATTCAAAAAATTAGTTCTAACCCTGACTTCAATACTCATGCTGTCACCGGGTAAAACTGAGCCGTCAGAAGGAAACTCGGACAGCCAGTAATCACTAGCACCCGCCAGTGCAGCGAAGCCCAAAGAAGAGATACGACCTAAATAGGCACCGGTATTTATGTCATATTTGTCGATACCGCCACCTGGCACCGAGCCATAAATATATCTAGAACTGCATCCCAGACCATAAATTGTTTGTATTGGGATGAAAGAATTAATAACTGAACCGTCGGTTAAACTAAGTTCATAAATCACATGGTTGAAATTGCTGGCAAAGAGTCTTCCATTCCCGCCATCAATTCCTCCTCCGATAGGTACAGGGGGACTAATCATTCTGAGTAGTGTTCCATTTTCGGAATTTAATTCATAAATGACCCCAGAGCTAAAGTCTTGTGCGTAGAGTTTGTTGTCTACAAAGGCAAGACCATCAATGGAACTTGAGGGAGCAGGAAACGAGTCCAATATTACTCCTGTAGACGGATTTATTGCAAAAATATTAGTTGTACTGAATGCATCTGTGAAATAGAGTTTTTTACCAGAAAATGCCAACCCGGTTGGACCGTCTGAAGTTGGTACAGGAGTGGAAAAACTATTAAGCACATTTCCAGTATTTAAATCAATTTCTACAATTTGATTTCCATTCGCACCAAACATCCTGCCATTTTCTGATGTAGATGTAGAAGTTTGTGTGGAAGATCCACTGGTATTATTCAAAAATTTTGATACACTTTGACTTGTGATCTTTTCTAAATCAGAGTACGGATTGAAAACTTTCTCACTTTTTATTACTTTAAATGATTCGGGGTAGTTGACTGACATACCGGCACTTGAAACGTTTGATAATAATTCGTTATAGAGTTCAAAGTCCAGTGTTGTCGAGCCGTTATTACGAATGATAAGATGAGCAACAGAACTGTCACCTTCGGTCAAGGTGAAAGATAACGAATCTGGAGTTACATCTATTATAGGTTGGGTAAAACAGGGAGTGGCACTGACTGCTACGAAAACGAATAATACTGCAACGTAAACTTGAAACATCTTTTTCATCGGATTACCTCTATCGTCTAATTATTATTTACTAATAAAGTGTTATTGTACTGACAAAAAATGCTAAAAAGCTGTAGCCAATTCGCTGGATTGATTTGAAATTAACAGGAAGCATTACGGATCAATAATTAAAGAAGATTTGTAGCACAAATCATTCTAATTGATTCTTCCTGCAATTTAACATTGGTATGAAATTGTTGGAAGCTTAATACCAACTTTTCCCAGCTTTAAAAGCCTATTTTATTTCTGCGTTACAATTAATATACAAATATATACCAAAATGTCAACTTAGATTTCCATTTAATTCCTCTAGGTACTAATCTCTCTTTACGACCTTTATCATAAACTTTTAAGATATTTGTGAAAAGATCAATGTCTGATGTCTTAATATCTAACAGTTCTTTCTTCCTTAGCATTTTCACAATTTAGAGAAATGAGAGATTGAATAGATATTAGAATAAAAAAATGGCTAAAAGAAATTGAAAAAGAAAATTTATAATTTTAAATAAGATAGCATATTGTTTCATAAACAAGGTACTGTTCTACATCTCATCCTGTTGGATAACAACAGTTTAAAAACAAAACAGATTGAAATCAAAAATTCCTTGACAAATTAATCTATTTGGTTATTTTGCCAAGTAAATATGCCGATAAGATAAATAGTGATGAACAATAAGAAAAAACAAAAATACGAAGCCCGAGCGAAAGTAATAAAGGCACTGGCACATCCTTCTCGTTTATTAATTGTAGATGAGCTTTCTAAAGGAGAGCGATGTGTTTGTGAGTTACGTGATATGATTGGTGCTGATATTTCAACTGTATCAAAACATTTATCGGTTCTTAAACAAGCAGGAATAGTTGAAGATGATAAACGAGGACTCCAGGTTTGGTATACTCTTCGGGTTCCATGCATTCTTAACTTTTTTGGATGTATAGAAGAGGTATTAAAAGCAATGGCAAAACAAGCTCGACAGGCTTTGTAGCTAATATTTTTTTGGAAATCTATTTGGCGAAACAGCCAAATAGATTAGATTAAGTAAGTCTATTTTAAGGAGTAAGTAAATTGAATTGGAAAACTGAATGGAAACCGCTTGTATGGATAGTAGTAGTTTTCCTTATATTCTTTTATCTACCAATCGAAAGTATTCGTTTTAAAGAAGCAGTCTTTGAAGCACTTGCACTTACAAAATGGTATGCTCAAGAACATGTTATTCTCTGTTTGATTCCTGCATTTTTTATAGCAGGAGCAATTGCTGTTTTTGTGAGTCAAGCATCTGTAATGAAATATTTAGGGGCTAAGGCGAACAAGGTACTTTCGTATGGTGTGGCGTCGGTGTCGGGAACGATATTGGCTGTTTGTTCTTGTACGGTACTACCTCTGTTTGCCGGAATCTATCGGATGGGTGCGGGTCTTGGTCCTGCAACAGCATTTCTTTATTCAGGACCTGCAATAAATGTTTTAGCAATAGTTCTAACAGCCAGAGTTCTTGGATTTGAATTAGGAGTTGCACGAGCTGTTGGAGCAATTGCATTTAGCATTATAATAGGACTTTCGATGCACTTTATTTATCGCAAGGAAGAAACCGAAAAAGCAAATGCTCAACTTTCACAACCGGAACCTGAAGTAGGTCGACCACTCTGGCAAAATGGGTTGTATTTTTTAGCAATGGTTATAATCTTAGTCTTTGCAAACTGGGGAAAACCTATCGAAACAAGTGGAGTTTGGTATCTCATATATGCATATAAATGGATAATCACAGGTATTGCGTCTATAGGACTTGGAATAATATTAATTCTATGGTTTAAGCTGTCAAAGATTCCGATTATTCTGACCGGATTGGCAACTGCAATAATCGCATTGATATTTCCGAATGAACCGTTGTTGTCATTTTCAGCGGCTGTGATTGGTTTATCAATTATAATCAGTCGTCGTACTGATGAATCGGGTGAATGGTTTGAACAAACATGGGGATTTGCAAAACAGATATTACCCCTGTTATTAGGAGGTGTACTTGTAGCCGGTCTGTTGTTGGGTCGTCCTGGATTTGAAGGTATCATTCCTTCACATTGGATAAGTGATTCAGTTGGCGGGAATTCATTTGGAGCGAATCTCTTTGCTTCGGTTGCCGGAGCATTTATGTATTTTGCAACATTAACAGAAGTACCGATTTTACAAGGTTTAATAGGTAATGGAATGGGAAAAGGACCGGCATTGGCGTTATTATTAGCAGGTCCGGCACTTTCTTTACCAAATATGCTTGTCATTAGATCTATTATGGGAACACAAAAGACATTAGTCTTTGTATCGCTTGTAATTGTAATGGCAACTATTTCTGGAATGATATTTGGGGCGATATTTTAATAATAATTATAGTGAAAACTTAAGGAGAAAAAAATTGAAAAAAATTGAGATACTCGGAACTGGTTGCCCTAAGTGCAAGAAGCTTGAAGAGCAGGCACAAGAGGCGGCTGCTCAACTCAACTTAGAATGTGACATTGTAAAAGTGGAAGACATTCAAAAAATTATGGCTTATGGTGTGATGATGACACCCGCCCTTGTTGTTGACGGGCAGGTAAAAGTGACGGGTAAAGTACCTTCAATAGATGATATTAAACAAATAATTGCTCAAGAATAGAGAGGAATGTATGAAGAACGTTTTATTAGTTGTTATAGGTCTTTTACTATTTTCAGTTGTTTCTGTTTTTGCTGTGGAAAAGCCTATGAATCAATCTAAAGATTCAAGTGAAGTAGTAATCAATAAGTCAAAAGAGACACAACAACTCGACAAAGTTGTTGTATACTATCTGCACATGAACAGAAGATGTATGACTTGCAAAAAGCTTGAAGCATATTCAAAAGAAGCAATAGAAACCGGATTTGCACAGCAGTTACATGACAGCAGTGTTGTTATAGAAGTCAAAAACTTTGAACAAGAAGGCAACGAACACTTTGCTAAAAAATATCAGTTATATAGCCAATCTCTAATTTTATCAAGACAGCACGACGGCAAGGAAACCGAATGGAAGAATCTTGATAAAATTTGGGAGTTGGTCGGAAATAAAGAAGAATTCATTACCTACGTGCAGAATCAGGTAAAAGATTTCCTTAACCCCAAAAAAGATAAGTAAAATGGACAGCTATTTTATAGCACTCGGTTCTGCCGTCTGGTTGGGTATTCTGACCTCGATATCACCTTGTCCATTGGCTACCAATATTGCAGCTATCAGTTATATTGGCAAACAGGTCGATAAACCAAGCACTGTACTCCTATCAGGTGTCATGTATACCGTTGGTCGTATGCTTTCCTATATCGTACTCGGTATGCTGGTCGTAGCAAGCATTTTATCTGTTCCTGATGTAGCTATGTTCCTTCAGCAAAATATGAATAAAGCCCTTGGTCCTATCCTTATTTTAGTTGGCGTACTTTTATTAGGTATCTTCAATCTCAATCTGCCCGGCTATAGTGCGAGTGAGAAACTAACAGGTAGAGTGGAAAAATGGGGGATATTCGGTGCCGGAGCATTAGGATTCTTGTTTGCACTATCTTTCTGCCCTGTTTCAGCAGCATTGTTCTTTGGTAGTTTGATACCTTTGGCGATAGAACATCAATCATCTATCCTGATGCCAACTGTTTTTGGAGTAGGAACTGCTCTTCCGGTTGTAGCTTTTGCAGTTTTAATTGCTATTGGGGCAAAATGGGTAGGCTCTGCTTTTAATAAGATAAGCGTTTTTGAGAAATGGGCGAGAAGGATAACAGCAGTAGCTTTTATTTTAGTAGGTATTTATTATACGTTGATTTATATTTTTGTAATAGAGGTCTTTGATTAATGGGATAAATGATGACTCAGTATGAAAAAAATCGAGAGCAGGATTATAAAGAAACACATAAGACATTCAGTAAATTTCTCAAGCCACGTAAATTTCGAAAAGGTCAATTGCTTTGGAGTGAGGGAGATACTGACGGTTTACTGGTCTTTCTTAAAACCGGTCGGGTGAAGATTTATCGGCTTCTTCCGACCGGTAAAGCAATTACTCTATACATTTTTGGTGCCAATACTGTTTTTGGATTTATGCCTTTTTTCGATGATGCACCATATCCCGCTTATGCTCAGGCACTCGATAATTGTGAGGCTGAAGTTATCTCCCGCACCGGGCTTCGTCAGGCGGTTCACCAAGATCCCGACTTGTCAATAGTTCTCATGAAGCATCTGGCAAAAAGACTTCGTGATGCTTTTGATACGATAGAAAGGCTTCAGAGTAAAGGTACAGACCCAAAAGTCGCATCGGCTTTGTTAGCTTTGGTAGAAAATAGTTCTAACTCCTCCCACGCTCATATTATCATTTCCTTGCCGATTTCATCACACGAATATGCACAGTCTCTTGGGCTTACTCCTGAGTCTTTTTCTCGTTCAATTACTCGCTTGGTTGATAAAAGTATTCTTAAACGTCTGCAGAGAAACCGTTTTCAAATACTGAACTCAGAAGCCCTCAAAGAGGTTGCTGAAAGTGCCATATGGTAGTTTGATCTAAGTTCGTTCAAAAAAAAATACTATCCCCAAAATCATTTTATCCTAATCTAATCTCCCACATATACTTGATGAAAATACTGCCTTTATTGACGGCGGTCAATGAGCTGTTGTTACCATCTGCCTATATAGGAACATGAAAGACGGAATTGAAACAAAAAACTCTTTGATGGAGAAACAGTTATGGTAGAACCAAAAGAATTTCTTGAAGCGGGACAAATTTTTCACGGTCATAAATGTCCGGCAATGCCAATGGGGCTTAAAGTTGGTGCGGCAGCTATGAACAAACTGGGAGTAGAACGCTCAATGGATGGTCAGCTGCAAGCTCTGGTCGAAATCGGTGAAGGTCACTGTGCCACCTGCTTTGCGGACGGTGTCCAAATGATTACCGGTTGTACATTCGGCAAAGGTAATATTAAGAAACTTTATTATGGTAAATGGGGAGTAACACTTATCGATACAACAACCGGTCGGGCAGTACGTGTTTCTCCCAAGGCAGAGGCGATGTTGGCAAGTAAGAAAACAGAGTTTTTTACCGAGTATAGGATGAAACATATCCCTGCATCGAAAGTTCCTTCTGAAGTTGTTGAACCTCTTGTGGAAAAAGTAATGAATGCTCCGGTTGAGATGCTGCTTAATATAGGTGAGGTATTTGATTATGAAGTACCACCAAAAGTGGAATCTTTCACAGGTTTTGTTTGTGATATGTGCGGAGAAATGGTTTCAGAAATTTACGGTCGCCCTTTAGGTGATAAAAAAGTTTGTCAACCCTGTTATGAGAAAGCACAGAGAGAGCATTAATGCTCTCTCTGTAATTCGATAATTAACATAGAAAGGCATACGTCATGGGCATAGAAATATTCGCCGGAATTATAACGCTGATATTTACAGCTCTTCTCACTATTGCCGGAGTTGGGGCTGCTTTTATACTGATTCCTGTATTTATAGCATTGGGTATAGATATACATACATCTATGGCAACAGCGTTATTGCTCAACAGTATCGCTATGATGTTTGCTTCATATAGATTTATCAAAAAGAAACTGATATTGTGGAAAGTTGCTATCCCGATTCTCATTATTGCAACGGTCTTATCTCCCGTTGGTGCTTATGTGAGTCAGTCGCTTGACCGTAATCTTCTTTTGTGGATGTTTGTCGGATTCCTTCTTTTTGCTGCCGCTATGATGTTGTTTTATCAATCCAAACAACGCGAAACAGAAAGTGCTCAGTGGAAACAAATAACTCTTGGTTTGAGTGTTGGTGCCTTTGCCGGTTTCTTAGGCGGACTATTAGGTGTTGGAGGTGGTAATTTTATTGTGCCGGTTTTGGTCTGGCTTGGTTTCAATCCTAAATATGCTTCTGCCACAACATCGTTTATTGTCATATTCTCCTCTTTTTCAGGATTTTTAGGACATGCGTCAGTCGGAAATATTGATACAGCTCTATTAGCTTATACCGCTATTGGTTCTGCCGGTGGAGCTGTGATAGGGTCATGGTTGATGACAGATAAATTAAAACGGAATCAAGTAAAAATAATTATTGGAGTTGTTCTTCTTGGAATTGCTGCCAAAATGGTTTGGAATTTGATGTGCTGAGGAATGAAAAACGAATTTACATGGAAGTATATATAGTTGTTGTTATTGAGAATAAATGAGTGAAAGGAGATGATGCCAATGGATATTTTATTTAACGAATTAATTTGCATGTATATACATAATAAAACTAAAACAATTGGAGTGTTAATATGAAAAAATTGTATTTTTTGACTTTGGTAGCAGGAATGGTTGGTCTATTTGCCATTTCAGCTAATGCTTTTGATTTAGTAAACAAGCTCGGAGTAGGAGTAACCGGTGGTATTTTTATCCCAACTAACGGTAATGTAACAACAGATAGTACCGTGGCTGACTTTTTTGATGCCGGACCATCTTGGGGTATTCGTCTAAAGTATGGCATCGTAAAAGGATTATCAGCAGAAACCGGTTTCAACTATTCTTACATTAAAATCAAAGACGAAGTAAATGAAGATCCTGTGAATGAACCATATCTCAATATGCCTGAATTCTATCTTGATGGTGTTTGGGAACTCAATGGTTTATTTCATAATTCAAATAACATCTGGAATCCATTTCTAAAGGCAGGTGTGAGCCTTTACCCTTGGAAGTTAACTGAAGACGGAATTGATGGGGTTGCTCAAACTGGAGAAACCGGTGAGACATTCTCAAAAACCAGTTTTGGATTAAACTTTGGAGCAGGTCTTGAAGTTTTTGCTTCATCGCAACTATCAATATTCACTGAAAGCAAGTACCATTACATTTATACACAAGATGAAGAAAAACTTGGTGCTGATTTTGATAACACCGGCTACTTGGATATAGTAGGAGGTATTAATTATTATTTCCCACTTTAATCGACAAAGAAGTAACTATTTTTCAATGGGTAGAGCCTTTACAGGTTCTACCCTGTTAAATTTGCAAAGAATAAAACAGTAGGTGAAGTACAGATGAAATGATTAATGGTGAGAGATTATATACTAATTAAGAAGGTTTACGATGGTTCAGAATATTAACGACTTATTGATGACTGCATTTGATTTTCACGGACATAAGTGTCCGGCACTCTTGCTTGGTCTCAGATCAGGTATTGCGGCGATGAAAGTATTAATGGTAGAGCGTTCAACAGACCAGGAACTCTATATAATTTCTGAAACAGGTGATGACCATGCCGGAGGATGTTTTGTTGATGGATTAATGGTTGCAACCGGGTGTACATTTGGTAAAGGAAATATTGAAAAAACTAATTGTGATAAGTTTGCCTTTACATTGATTGATACAGTAAGTCAACGTGCTGTACGAGCAACTCTCTTAAAGGAAAATATTGAAATGCTCATGCATTCACGTTTTGTTGAGGAGCGTAAAAGAGGAAAATCACCAATGGAAATACCGGCAGATTTTATGTCGCCACTTATGGCAAGTGTTCTCTCAAAATCTGAAAAGAACTTTATTGATTTTGGAGCTGTAGTAGATTGGAAATGGGAACAAAAGCCTAAGACATATGATACTTCATATTGTGATTATTGTGGTGAGTTGACATTTGTCAGTAAGCTAGTTGAAAAAGAAAATAAAAAAATTTGTCCTTGTTGTTTTCAAAAATTATACGGTAAATAATTAATTAGGGAGAATTTTAGGCTATAATCAAAATAATTGATATGATTTTTGACCGCCATCAATGATAAAATTATTTAATTGCCGTTCTTAATATTAAAAGAAACCCTATTGATAAATTATTAGGGTAAGAGAAGTAATTGAAAATAAAAAGCTCTCAAAAGAGAGGAGTGAATATGATTGATAAATATTTTAAAACAAGCAGTTTTGGTAGAAAGCGTTCTATTGTCTTTTTACTTTCGGTGGTAATGGTGGGGATTCTACTATTCACTACAGCTAACGCCAAAGTTGTTACATTAGGAGAGGTACTGCATCAGGTTGAACTTCAAGCATCCCCTTTAAAAGCAGCAAATGCACAAATAGATATATTCAAAGCAAAACGGAATATTGTAAAAAGTAAGTTTTTGGGAGAAATAAACCTGTTTGCCCATGACGTGCATTTTAATGATAATCGTTTAACACGACCAATTTCTCCGCCAATTGATTTTTCAAATATGACATTTGATGATAATCAATATGGATATGGAGTCGGTGTACAATTACCTTTAGATTTAAATGGGCAAATTCGTAATAGTTTTCATGCTCTGACACATCAGACAAAAGCTGTTACAGCAGAAGTGGCAAATATTCGTCTATCACTTCTTTATACTGCAGCTGAATTGTATCGAAGTTTGGAGCAACTATATGGACAACGTAAAGCATTGCAGGAACAACAAGAAGCTCTTAAAGGGCATATTAAAATTGCCATAACTGCTGTTGAAGTTGGAAGGATTGCTAAAGTTGAAGAATTGCGACTTATTGCAGAACTAAAAACAGTTGAAGGAAAACTTGCCGGTTTAGATGGTGCAGAATCTGGAATAAGAGCTCGACTTGCTTCTCTGCTTGATGTAGCTTCATTTACAGATTCAATTTCTTTAACTACAAACCTGCCTCAATTTATGTTTTTGACTTCTGATTCAATCAGTCTTCGCCCTGATATTATTGCTGTTAAGGAACAGGAAA
>CALCCW010000242.1:0-13563 GCA_937900185.1 uncultured candidate division Zixibacteria bacterium
ATAGGCGGCAAAGCGGACATCCTCAGGTCCCGGAGTCGGTCGACCTTCAAGCACCGCTTTGGTTTTCGCTGCTAAAATTAAATACTGCGAAGCTCTTGGACCTGCTCCCCAGTTGACCCAGTTTTTGATAAAGTCAAAAGCATTTTCTTCTTTTGGACGAGTAGCCCGAACGATATTCACCGCATATTCAATCAGATGGTCAGACACCGGTACCCTTCGAATCAACTTTTGGAATTCAATAATTTCATCAGATGAAAGAATTTTCTTAATCTTAACATCCGATACCGCTGTTGTTGATTTTACAATTTCATGCTCTTCAGATGCTGACGGATAGTCAACCATAATGTTAAACATAAACCTGTCAAGCTGTGCTTCGGGAAGAGGATAGGTTCCCTCTTGTTCAATCGGGTTTTGCGTAGCCAGTACAAAAAACGGTTCATCGAGTGTAAATGTGTCACCCGCTGCGGTGACTTCATGCTCCTGCATCGCCTGAAGCAAAGCAGCCTGTGTTTTTGGCGGAGTACGGTTGATTTCATCGGCTAAAACAATATTGGCAAAAATAGGACCTTTAACAAACCGAAAACCACGTTTACCGGTTGTATGGTCTTCTTCAATTATTTCTGTCCCGGTAATATCAGACGGCATTAAGTCGGGTGTAAACTGAATTCGGTTAAAATCTAAATTGAGAACTTGTGCCAGTGTAGAGATTAACAATGTTTTGGCAAGACCGGGAACCCCAACCAATAAACAATGTCCCGATGAAAACAGCGAAATAAGAAGCTGCTCGATAACTTTATCCTGTCCAATAATAACTTTTGATACTTCTGTACGAATCTGTTCGTATGCCGATTGTAAGTTCTCCACAGCTTGGAGATCATTTTTACTGTCATCAGCTGTCATGTATTATTCCTTTTCACTTAAAAATCAAAATTCTAAACAGTTGCTTTATATCAAAGTAGAAAAAATAGAAAGTTATATACCGTTTATACACATATCAATTCTTATACTTTAGTTAGAAGTTTGTAGCCGATAAAATATAATAAATTGATCTACTGCTTAATAAGAACAGGCTAAATATAAACCTAACACTAACTTAATATAACAACTCTTACCCTGTTCGTTGTGGATAAACAAAGAGTTATCAACTCTTTGTACCAACACTAACACGCTGAACAACAACAAGATGAAGGGTTATCCACAATACAGAATGGTTTTCCACATTTCCTTTGAATTGTGAACAACTAAAAAGTAGAGTCTTCTTCTGAACTTGTTACAGTTTCGGTTTCTTTTTCAGGGGCTAAAAAGCCAAGATTTGGTTTGGTGTCTTTCATATTGCACGCACCGCAAAAGACAGCTCCCTGTTCAATAACCAGTGATTTGGTGCGAAGGTCGCCTTCCATTTCACATTTTGCCTGAAGTTCGATTTTTTCAGATGTCACCACGTTCCCAATCATTTTACCGGCAATAATAGCAGTATCTGCTTCAATTTCTGCTTCTACTATTCCTGTAGAACCAATAGTAACACAGTCAGAGCAGATAATTTTTCCTTTGACTGTGCCGTCAACACGAAGGGCACCTTTAATATCAAGCGTGCCATTGATTACGGTGTCTTGTCCAATAATTGTGTTCATAAGTCCATCCGTTTCATTATTTTTTTTCATTAGTATAGTTACCTAACGGATCTATAGGTTTATTGTTTATTCTTACTTCATAATGTACATGCGGTGCTGTTGATTTTCCGGTGTTACCCGACAATGCCACACGTCCGCCTGCTAATATATTATCTCCGACCTTAACTAACAACTCTTTATTATGCCCATATACGGTTGTCATAGAATCATTATGCTTTAAAACAACCATATAGCCATAGGTAGAATCAAAGTCGGCATATATAACTACACCTTTAGCAGTTGCCAAAACCGGTAGCCCTTCAGCACAGGCTATGTCGACCCCTGGGTGAAAATGTTCTCCGTCATCTTCTGTAAAATCCTGCGAGATAAAACCGGCAATCGGAAGACCGGACGGGATTGAAAAATCTGTCGTATTACTTCTTGGCACCAAAGCATTTCTTGTTTGGTCAAATGAGGCAAACAAAGTTGAGTCATCAGGAAGTTCAGGAAAAGTCATATCAATTCCTGCAAGTTTTGTTAAACGAGTGACTATGTCGCGTGCCTCTATTAAATTCTTTTCAAGCAGTTGTACTTTATACTGATATTTTTTTAATCGTTCATTTTCTTTTTCAAATTTGTCTGCCTCTGCGGCTCTATTAATTATCTGTCCATAAAAGAGGAAAAATATTACAATAGAGACCTGCAGAAGTATAAAAATAGAGACAATAATTTTAAAAAAAGTTTGACGGACACGGATACCTTTACGGTTCTCGGTTCCATCTGGTATAAGCATTAATGTATAAAACTTAGATTTTGCCATCTACGTTAGTTTTCAATTTTTCTAAACAGTTCTAACATTCGCTCTAAGTCTTCATCGGTGTAATATTCAATTTCTATCTTTCCGCGTTTAAGTCCGGGAGTTATTTTTACCGATGTACCCAATAAACGTTTCAAATAATTTTCAACTTCAATCAATGCAGGAATTTTTCTTTTTGGTATCAGCCTTCTTTTTTTCTGTCTGGTAGCAACCTTTTCTACCTGACGCACAGAAAGAGAGTTGTTTACAATCTGGTCGGCAAGAGTCAGCATTTCGGCTTCAGATGACAACGAAAGAATCGCACGGGCATGACCCTCGGTAAGTTTGTTTTCCCGAAGCATCTGTTTTACCGGCACAGGAAGTCCCATCAACCGCATTGTATTAGCAACAGCTGTTCTGCTTTTACCGACACGGTCTGCCAATTCATTTTGCGTTAACTGACATTTCTCCGACAAATTCTTATACGCTTCCGCTGTTTCTATCGGATTCAAATTTTCACGCTGAATATTTTCTATCAGTGCCAGCTCAAGCATACGCGTTTCGGAAACATCTTCCATAAGCATCACCGGCACTTCTGTGAATCCGGCAAGCTTTGATGCTCGGTAACGTCTTTCACCGGCAATAATTATATATCCGTTCCCTTGCTGTTTGACAACCAACGGCTGCATAAGACCGTTTTCTTTTAATGAACGGGCAAGCTGCTGCAATCCCTCTTCATCAAACTGCTGTCTCGGCTGCTGTGGGTTTGGAGCTATCTGTTCAAGAGATACTGTACGGTAGACATGCTCTTCTTTCTGTCCGCCCTCTTCGTTTGGTATTAAGGCACTTAAACCTTTTCCTAAAACTAATTTGCTCATTGTGCAAGTACCTCCTTGGTTAACGACATATAGTTTTCAGCTCCTGTCGATAAAATATCATACAAAATTATCGGCTTGCCAAATGACGGTGCTTCCGACAAACGAACATTACGGGATTTAACCGTTTCATACACTTTTTCATTAAAATATTTTCGGACCTCTTCAGATACCTGTCGAGATAAATTTAAACGACCGTCATACATTGTCAAAAGAACACCTTCTATTTTTAATAAAGGATTCAAATTTTCTTTAACAAGATTTATAGTGTTGACAAGTTGTGACAATCCTTCTAAGGCATAGTATTCACATTGAATCGGAATTATAATAGAATTTGATGCCGTCAATGTATTGATAGTTAAAATTCCAAGTGACGGCGGGCAGTCGATAATAATATATTCATAATCATTGTTAATATGGGTCAACGCACTCTTTAAACGTGATTCACGTGACATCATGTTGACCAGTTCGATTTCAGCACCGACCAAAGATATTGATGACGGTACAATATTGAGATAGTCTAACTCGGTAGACTGAATAGCTTCGTGTATTGATTTATTGCCGAGCAAAACATCATAGATAGATGGCTCTATATCCCGCTCTAATCCAATGCCGCTGGTTGAATTTGCCTGTGGATCCATGTCAATCAAACAGGTTTTATGCTCCGCGGCGGCTAAACAGGATGAGAGATTAACTGCGGTAGTAGTTTTGCCAACTCCGCCTTTTTGATTCATAATTGCGATTATTTTTGCCACAAAATGCTCCTTAATTCCTATGTACAAATATCTTACTGTAGTGTAAAAATGCACAAAGCAAAACGCAACTAAAATCTGCTTTAAATCTATATTTATTTTGTGATTAGAGAAAAATATTTATCAACAGAATCAGGACTGACTGAATAAGAATAAGTTACGACAGACAAAGACTTATCCACAATATTGAATTCCGGTTTATGATAGTAAATAAAAATTGAGTTTTTTTTAAGAATTTTAGAGATTTTTGTTAAAAGCCGATTATTGAGTTTTACCAGACGCATTGTTATCAAATCAAACGATTGCTCAAATTTACATTCTTCAAGCTGTTTGTTGATAACTGTCATATTTTTAAGTTTAGCACTTTCTTTCATACGCTCTAAAGAAACAGCTTTTTTGCCGATTCTTTCAGTAAGTGTACTTTGTTTTATGTCGTGAGTGAGGATAATTGGAAATGACGGCAGCCCTCCGCCGGAGCCGATATCAATATAATTATCAAAACTTTTCTGTTTGATATATTCAAACGGCAACAATGACTCTGCGGCTAATTGTAGGAGTTTTGATTCGATTGTTTCACGTGAAACAAGATTGAGCTTTTTATTTTCTTCTTTTAAAACAGAAAAATATAACTCCAGTTTGTTTTCCTGATCATACTTTTCAAGCAGATTTTCTATGTTTAGTTGAATATTTTCCATATATATTATTTGACTGTTTCTTTATGCCTTTTTAAAAAAACTGAAAGAACTGCTATATCTCCCGGAGTTATACCCTCAATACGTCCTGCCTGTCCTAATGATAATGGTTGAAAACGAGAGAATTTCTCTTTTGCTTCGTTTTTTAACCCTTTGATATTTCTGTATGAGAAATCTTCGGGGATTGTCTCATTTTCCATCTTTTTAAACTTATTGATCTCTCTTTGCTGTTTGGCGATATATCCGGCATATTTAATATCAATCGCAGCCCTTTCTAAAACTTCAATAGAATCTGAAAAAGTCTGTTCAAACTGCCCAAGCAGAGGTAAAACATCTTGAATTGTTACCCCCGGCTGTTTGAGATATTCTTCTAAACTGATAGAATCCTTACGTTTAAACCGCTTACCTGTCTCCCCAATCTTGGAAATTGCAATACGTGCTTTTCGAAATTTCTGAATTTCTGCATTTGTGCTATCCTGAAGTGTCTCAAATGATTGAATCTCTTGGTTTCCAAGCAGGGCATATTTCTTGGCATATCGATACAGCCTGTCCCGAGCGTTATCCTCTCGTAAAGCAAGCCGATATTCAGCCCGTGATGTAAACAGTCGGTATGGTTCTGTGGTAGAACGGGTTGTCAAATCATCAACCATAACCCCTAAATATGCTTCTGACCTGTCTAAAATAAACGGTTTCTCTTTTTCAATAAACAGAACTGCATTTATTCCTGCAAGAAGTCCTTGTCCGGCAGCTTCTTCGTAACCTGAGGTACCGTTTATTTGCCCGGCAAAGAAAAGTCCGTTATATCTTTTAGTCTCAAGCGACGGTTTTATCTGATAGGCGGGGCAGTAGTCATATTCAACTGCATATCCATGGACAGTAATACGAGCATTTTCTAAACCTGTAATTGTTTTAACTGCTTTAATCTGAACATCTTCAGGGAGTGCGGTGGAAAAGCCGTTAGGATATATATCGCTGGTGCCGTTACCCTCAGGTTCTAAAAATATTTGATGAGTTTCTTTGTCGGCAAAACGATAAAACTTATCCTCTATTGATGGGCAGTATCTTGGTCCGGTTGAGTTGATTTGTCCTGAAAATATTGGTGAAAGATGAGAATTTTCCGATACAAGAGCTTTTGTTGCCTTGGTTGTATAAGTCAGGTAACATTTTGCCTGTTCAAAAGATACACGGTTTGCATTGTAGGAAAAATATGGAATCGGCTCATCTCCGGGCTGTTCTTCACATTTATCCCAGTCAATTGTATTTCCGTCAATTCTTGGAGGTGTTCCTGTTTTTAAACGCCCTAATTCAAAGCCTAATTCATGGAATGATTCCGAGAGTTTATAGGCGGCAGATTCTCCTAAACGACCTGACTGTATCTGTTTTTCTCCAATATGAATTAATCCTCCTAAAAATGTGCCGGTACAGACAATAACTGCCTTAGATAATATAGTTTCACCGGCTTCAGTAACAATTCCGCTAATAATATTGTTTTTCGTGAGAATTTTTCCTGCCAGACCCTCTATAAGCTCGACATTAGGTTGAGATTTGACAAAATTAACAACATACTCATTATATTTGACTCGATCAGCCTGTACTCTGGTAGACCATACTGCCGGACCACGAGAAAGATTGAGTCGTCTAAACTGAATACCGGTTGCATCGATAGCTTCTGCCATCAGACCGCCTAATGCATCTATCTCCTTGACAAGATGAGATTTACCTATTCCGCCAATAGCAGGATTACAAGACATTAAAGCAAGTTTATCAATTTCCATGCTTATTAAAGCTGCCTTTTTACCCATACGGGCAACTGCCAAAGCAGCCTCGACACCGGCATGACCTCCGCCGATAATTATGACATCAAATTCTTTATTCATTTGGTGAGGTATTTTTCCCGTATAATTTGAATATGATGAATCGAATGACCTAGTATAAAAAAGGCTGTTGCAACTACAGATAAATTAGATTGTGTTGTTTTCCCAACTATAGCAAACTGTTCATGAGAAAATGATTTATAGAGTGAAATTGTAGAAAGTCTAACTGTTTTGAGCTCATCAAGCAAATCAGTTGCAGTTCGTGAATTGGCATTTGAGTTTTTTGCGTAGACACTTTCATGATAACTTGGAAGTTCTACCTTTTCTCCACGAGCGTAAGCTAATGCTCTGTAGGCAAATACCCGCTCAGTGTCAATAATATGTAAAAGTACTTCTTTTGTCGTCCATTTATCCTCAGCGTAACGATACATATATTTATCGTTTGGAATAGACACATAAAGCTCAATTATACTTTTTAAATTTTTAATCAAAAGGTCAATTAGATTGAGATCATTTGGGAGACTGTTAAAATATGGAGTAGCAAATTCGGGATATTCGCCTTCTTTTGGTTTTGAAATAATCATATTTGTTATACCGTTTCACGTGAAACTTTGTTTATTTTCCTATACAAAATTTAGAGAATATTTTCCCTAAAATATCTTCATTATATACTTTTCCGGTAATTTCGTCAATTTCATTTATGGAACAACGTAAATCAAATGCAGTAAGCTCCGGTGTTTCATCTGCTTGCAGTTTTTTCTCTGCTTCTTTTAACTTTTGTAAAGCTCCGCTCAATTTCTGTTTATGACGAGCCGAGGTTACCACCAGCCCCGAGGTTAAATCCGGCAGTGTAGCTTCTATACGCATTAATATCTCTTTTTTTAAGACAGATATCTGTTTTTTTGTCTTACACGAAATTGCTGTATATTCTATATAGGAATCAGTTATAGTTGATTTGTCTAATTTATTGCCCACCAATATGTTATTGGCTTTGCTGTACTTATCCACATCTTTATGTAGGTTACTTTTCCAGTTCTTTTGAGAGAGATCAAACATCCAAAGCAGTAAATCAGCAGAATCAATTATTTTTTGGGCTGATTTCTGCCCTTCTTTTTCTATCATTCCGCCTGATTTTCTCATCCCTGCTGTATCGACAATATTAACTTTGTAACCGCCGAGTTCAATAGATTCTGTAAGATAGTCACGAGTTGTCCCAGCTGTGGGAGTTACTAAAGCTCTGTTTTGTTTGAGAAGCAGATTAAACAGGGAAGATTTACCGACATTTGGTCTACCGGCGATTGCTATTGTATACCCCTCTTGAATTATCTTACCTCCTTTATAGGAGTTTTTTAATTCTTTTATTTTTGATATAATATCTTTTAAATCATTTTGTAATTTTTCTTTATCTTTTGGATCTATCTCATCTTCAGGATAATCAATCGATGCTTCCACGTCGGCAATAATTTCAATCAGCGAATTACGGAGCATGCCAATATGCTCCGAATATGCTCCAATAAGATGCTCCCGTGCGGAATTGTATGAACTTTCTGTATTGGCAGAAATTATTTCAGCTACAGATTCTGCTTTAGCTAAATCAATATTGCCTGATAAAAATGCAAGTTTACTGAATTCTCCCGGCTCTGCCATACGGGCACCGCTTTGAATTATTGCATCCTGAATAAGCATGACAACCTGTCTACCGCCGTGGCAAAAGATTTCAACCTGTTCTAAGCCGGTATATGATTTTCCATAAGGCATATAGACAGCCATGACTTCATCAATAACTTCTTTTTTGTCATTAAAAAAATGACCAAACCTCATTACAAACGGTTGTGGTTTATTTTTATTTCTTTTTGAGATTGGCTGAAAATGTTTTTGTAAATAAGATAAACTCTGTGAGCCTGCTATTCGCAAGGCAGCAATACCGCCCTCACCGGGGGGAGTTATAACAGCGACAATAGTATCATCATCGCTGTTATTTTTATTTGCAGTATTATCATTCAAAATATTAAGCAGTTTTAACGTTTGTATTTTTTAGTTCTTTACGTTTAAAGAGTACGTAGTCGAGCAGTGAAAAGACAGAAAAACATGTCCAGTATAATACTAAACCTGATGCAAATGAATGAAATGCCCACCCCATAAACAGAGGCATGATATATCCGATAGCTTTATTTTGCTGAGTACTTGCACCCATAGTTAGTTTCTGAGAGAAGAACTGTGCTGTTACCATAATCAGAACTAAAAACATATATGGGTCAGTATACGATGAGGCACCGCGTGAAAGATCATTAATAAACCAAACAAATGGAGCATCACGCAGGAGAATTGTTGAGCGGAAAACAGCAAACAATGCAAAGAATAACGGCATCTGCGGAAGCATAGGCAGACAACCGGAAATTGGATTGACCCCATGTTCTTTATACAGTTTCATAGTTTCTTTTTGCATTCGCTGAGGATCTTTGCCGTATTTCTTTTTAACTTCTTCAAGTTGAGGCTGAACAACTTTCATTGCATTCATTGATTTAAACGATTTCATTGAAAGTGGAAGAGTAACAATTTTAACAAAGAAGGCAAAAAGTATTATAACCAATCCATAGTTTGGAACAAATTCATACATTTTAGGAAGCAGCCACATAATAGGTACAGCAAATATTTTAATAATCCATCCTACAAATGGCGTTGTTCCTATATTCATAATTTTTTCAAGGTTTTCATTGTAGTCAGCCATCATGTTATAATCAAGTGGTCCGACAAACACAGTAAAACTATCTGTCATCGAAACCACATTGGCAAACGGCATATCAAGACCAACGGTAATCAATCGTTCATCAAGCATCCCGTCTTTTGTTGTAACAGTATTGATAACACCATTGGCACTTACCGCATCGGCATTTCTGTTTTTGGGAATGAGAACCGCAGAAAAATATTTGGAACGTACGCCCGCCCATTCAGTGTTACCGTCCAATGATTGCTTTAGTTTTTTGTCTTCAAAATCATTAAGCTTTTCTAATGAACCGCCTTGGTATGTTAAAGCATCCATTGCTTTATAATCTGCTTGCGGTTGCGGTTCAGTGACCCCTAATGGAGTATTCCAAATAAGAGTATACTTGCCGGTAAGTCCCATTTTTTGTGGGTCAACAAGTTCTATATCTAATTCATAATCATACCTATTGGGGAAAAAATGATAATGCTTTTTAATTGCAGACCCATCTTCTTTAACATACTGATAGGTAACCGAAATTTCACCGGAGGTTGCATCGTAGGTTCCGGGTTGAAGTGTTGATGTAAAAGTTGTTTGAGATGTGTTGTAAGTTCCACCGGCAAAAGATAATGTTGGCGTTGCAAATTTTGCATTGGGTATCATCTCAATCAATTCACCGTTGCGGTATGTGTAATCTTTTAAGAGTAATGAAACAGGTCCGCCGCCAAAAGTTGTGAGTTTTACAATATATTTATTGGTTTCAATAATGACAGTATCATTGACAATATTCTGCTGAATACTGTCAGCTTGTATTACAACATTATCTTGAGTTACATCTGTTGTCGCCGTTGGCTCTAAAGATTGATTCGGTTGAGAGTCTGCAGAATATTGAGTTTGAGAAGATGTCTGAGTTGTATCAACTACCTGTTCTACTACAGGTGTTTTAGCCGGAGAGTACAGCCCCAGTGATTCCATTATATCAAAATAGAAAAATATCAGTACTCCGAGTGCGGCAACGAGTGCCATTGTTTTTTTATCCAATGAAATATCCCTTATTTCAAACTTTTTTTATCATTTTAAGTTACTACTCTTTAAGTCTCAAAATTATTCAACCGGATCATATCCACCCTCGTGCCACGGGTGGCACCGGAGCAGGCGTTTTGCTGCCATCATGCTCCCTTTAAATGCTCCGTATTTCCGCAAGGCATCTTCTGCATAATGTGAACAGCTTGGATAAAACCTGCAGCTGTTACCGAATATTGGAGATAACGTAATGCGGTATAAGTATATAGCAAATATAAGGGGGTATGAAACGTAGATTGATATTTTACGCCATATCGTTGATTTTTTTGAATAACTTAGAGATTTCAGCATTAATTTGCTCAAATGAAGCTCGCTTACATCCTACATTAGGAAGAATCGCAATTTGATAATCAACATTAAAAACCTGATAATTAATGCGAACAGCCTCTTTAAACAAACGTTTTATCCGGTTGCGTTCTACTGCGTTGCCAAGTTTTCGACCGACTAAGACCGTATATTGAAATTCTTTGGCAACGGCATAAAAAAGTAAAAAACAATCCCCGGATATTTTCTGCCCATTTTTCAGCAGAGTGTCAATAGCAACTTTGCTTTTGAGGCTTTTCTTCCGGGGGAGTTTATTTCTTACGAGCAACTTTAACGGTTAATCTTTTTCTACCTTTAGCACGACGACGAGCTAAAACTTTTCGTCCACCTTTTGTAGACATACGTGCTCTAAAACCGTGGTCATTTAATTTCTTACGGTTTGATGGTTGAAACGTTCTTTTCATATCATTACTTCCTTTAAATTAGCCCGATAATATACACAAATTTCAATAATAGGCAAGAAATATTAATAGTGAATTTATCTATTCTTTGAACCGCACATTATTTTTTTACTGCTTTCTACTGCAAAATAATGTACATTCTTTGAAAATCTACTAAAAATCTTAGAGGATTTGGTGAAATTACATCTTATTTGTTTTACATCGTTAATTGTTTTTACATTTATAACATTTTGTACCGTTATAGCAGATGAATCAAATTATAATTCAAATACTGTTTGTTTAAAGAAAGTTCAATCCGAGGTTGCTTTAGATAATTATATTGAGATAACAGACATCTACAATAGATCGTATTCTGGATTCTTTAAAAAAGTTAATTATGTTGAAAAGAGCCTAATTTTTATGAAACAAGAGTTCGGAATTAATGATACTTTAACTACCATTGAATTTGAGAATATTTCTCAAATAGCTGTTAAGAGAGAAAAATATGACTATACGATGCTAAATCGATGGGGGAAAATCGGAGTATTGACCGGTTTTGGCTTAGGGATGTATCAAACATTTAAAAATGATAAAACAAATATATATGGTGAGAGTATTGATAATTTTAATTTTTTAGATGTAATAAAATACTGCGTTATCGGTGGCGGAGTTGGCTCTATTATTGGTTTTGTTGCCGGAAAAAATGCCATAGTAACTCTAACTATATCATGCAAGTAATAAAATAATGTATTCATACGACAAACAATACGGCTCTCATAAGGCGGTTTTTGGGGAAAAACCGGAGAAAATCTTAGTCGATTTTTATACACAAATCGATAATTCTGCCCCAATTTTAGATATTGGAGCAGGTCAAGGCAGGCATAGTTTGTTTTTAGCAGGCAACGGGTATGCAATAGAGGCATTGGAACCATCAGAAGTTGGTATCAAGCAGATACAGGAAGTCGCCGAAAAAAACTCTTATCCAATATTTCTTTCGCATTGCAATCTTTCCACTTTTGAACCAAAGGCAGACTATTATTCAGCTATTCTTATTTTTGGGATTTTACAAATTTTGACACGGGATGAAATAAATTCTTTGATAAAATCTCTGTATGAATGGACTGCTGAAGAGTCACTTATTTTTATCACTGCCTTTTCAACTGAAAATGCATCGTATGTCGCTCATAAAAAAGATGACAAAGAAATCGGTAAGAATTCGTTTAAAGATTCTGACGGCATGGTTCGAACATATTTGGAACCAAATGAGATTTTGGAACTGTTTCCAAATTATAAAGTGCTGCATCATAAAGAATTTTTAACAGAGATGCAACAACATGGTGATAGTGCCTTGCATCAGCACGCTATGATAGAAGCCGTGTTGAGTGTGTAGATGTTAAAATGTAAATGTAGGTCGAAACCCCTGTGGTTTCGACAAAGGTAATTAAAGATAAAAAAAATAGTTTTAATTTCTTGTGTAAGTAAAAAATTGGATGTTAAAGCGATGGCAAAAGATTTGTATATAAGCCCGTTGTTTAAATATAATTTTAGATTTGCACAAACTTTTAAACCGAATGAAATATTTATTCTTTCTGCTAAATATGGTCTTATAAAAATGGAACAAGAAATTGAACCGTATGACCTTACTTTAAACAAGATGACAACCAAAGAGATTAAATTTTGGAGTGAAAAAGTTTTAGAACAATTAAAAAATGTTGCCAATTTAGAAAATGATGAATTTATATTTTTAGCTGGGATGAAATATAGAAAATTTCTGCTACCTTACATAGCATATTATAATATTCCAATGAAAGGAATGAAGATAGGGAAGCAATTACAGTTTTTAAAAAGAACTTTGAGTTAAAGCCCTTTAATTACAAAACCTCTTTTATCTAAGAAAGCATTTGTTTCAGACCAACCTCCGCTAAATTCTTTATGAGAAAGCTCTTGTCCATTTGCAAATTTGTTTGCTAAAGAAATAGTATATTTAGGTGGATATTGTTCGTTGTTATGCACTAAATAATATTTTTTAATTTTTCTATGTGATGGAATATTGTCAGGGTCAATTTCTTTTATGGCATCCAACAAATTTTTTCTAGTGATTTTTTTGGGTATCATTGTGTCTCCTTTTTCTGAAAACATATATAATCATTAACCAAAAAAAAGCAGGAACGACTGTTCCTGCTTTTTTCATTTCTATGAAATTATTCTACTCACAATCTAACGGTGCAGGTCCGTTGTTAAACGCATAATCAATAAGATATACAAGATCAGAAATATTAAGTTCTCCCGATGCATTGATATCCGCTTCTTCAAAGCAGATAGGTGCAGTTCCTTCTCCGAACTGGTAATTAACAAAAAATACAAGATCAGAAACATTAATTATATCATTAGCATCACCATTCACATTGCCGCGAATCCCTTGACAACAATTAACAACTACAACCGAATTAACAGATTCTAACGAATAGCTTAGGTTATCAGAAGAAATAAAAGGTGTGTAAGAGTCATATCCGTCAAAATAAATTTCAACTGATTG
>CALCCW010000243.1:0-11060 GCA_937900185.1 uncultured candidate division Zixibacteria bacterium
ACTCACCATTGATTTGTTGTTCTCTCACATTCATATTACACGATTTTATTTCTATGTGATTTTGTTTTTTTTTTTTTTTTTTTTTCAAGCAGAAGACGGCATACGAGATATATCAGTGTGACTGGAGTTCAGACGTGTGCTCTTCCGATCTGTCGGTTAATTTTACTCTTCCAATTTGGGATGGGGGTTCTAAAGGTGCCGAAATTAAAGCGGCACGTATTTCAGCTAAAAAATCACAGATTGCTTTTGAAAAGGTAAAAAAATCAGCCAAAGCACAAATAGCAACTCTTATAAATAAACTGGATATTAGCTACCGGAAATTATCGGTATTACAAAAACAGATAGAACTTGCTAAAAATAAGTTAGATATTGCCAAATTTCGTCATGAAGATGGGCAAATTTCTACTTTGGAATTTTTAGAAAGTAAGATATATTATCTTGAAACGCAGGATAAATTGCTTCTTGAATTAAAAGATTATTATAATTCAAAGTTTGAATTAGAAGGTACCTTTAGAAGTTGATGTCACAAAAAATTATTATAAGAACTCCAAATCATTTGGGCGATTGTATTATGGCACTTCCGATGGTGAACGAAACTAAAGAAGTATATCCTGCCACTCATCTTACGGTATTAACGCCTGAATATCTTGCTGATTTATATATCGCAAACCCCTCTATTGATGAAATTCTCACAATTCCTCAAAAATATGTACATGGTTTGGTCTCAATAACAAAAATAAAAGAGTTGTTAAAAGATAAGAATTATGATATTGGCTATATTCTTCCGCCGTCATTTGGTGCGGCAGCCGGATTCAAATTAGCAGGAATAAAAAAACGTATCGGCTATATTGCCGACGGGAGAAGATTACTTCTTTCAAAACCACTACCTCTGCCGATGCCGATAAACTCGGTGCATCGTTCGGAATTGTATTATAATCTCTTACGTAGGGGGACAGGTCAAGATATTGAGTATGTAAAACCAAAACTTTTCCTCAATGATACAGATATGGGAAAAGTAGCTATGTTGCTCGAAAATTACGATATTCCCAGAAAATACGATTTTGTTGCACTTTCATTTCGGGCAGTGGCTGAATCAAGGCGATGGGGGAAAGAGAACTATATTAATCTTATCAAGAGAATTATTGCCGAGTTGCACCTGAAAGTTGTTCTTGTTGGTACTGAGGATGATAAGAAGACCGGTGATGAAATTGTGTCGGCATGCGGTCATGATGAAGTGAAAAATATGGCAGGGGTAACATCGATCAGAGAAGTTGCGGCTGTTATTTCACTGGCAAAGCTGTTTGTCGGAAATGATTCCGGTCCGGCACATATCGCTGCGGCAGTTGGTGTTCCAATTGTTGTGCTGTCAGGTGCCGATGACCCGAAATCAACTTCTCCGATGGCTTCCGATAAAGTTTTACTATATCAAGATAAGTTGGAATGTATTAGTTGTGTGAAAAATATCTGTCCTAAGAAAGGGGAGAGTTTTATGGCATGCATGAGTGAAATTTCAGTAGATCGTACATTTCAAGCAGTTCAATTACTTTTACCGTAAATTTTTTAGATAACAATCGTTATAGCTCGCATAATCTGCGTTCCAAAAATGTTGCTTGACAATATTACTTTATTTTGTAACTTAAAGTAAAGCAAAAACTGCGTTATGTCGGTGCTCTACTGATTGTTACTGTCAAATACTACGATTTAATACCGACTCAAAATTTTATATGTTTTAGGTAGATGAAAAAATATTTAGTTAATAATAGATTATCTTCGCATAGGAGAGAATGCAAATGAAACGCTCTACATTATTTAGCTTTATTATGCTCTTGGCTATTTCTATCTGCTTTTTCTCTTCGACTGTTTTTGCTGGTGAAGGGAGTAAAAGTGATTGGGGAGATACACATCCTTGGGACGTAGATGTTATAGTAATTGACTCTACCGGAGGTACTACATCAGTCCTTTCTGTTACAAACGGATCAGCCAACCCATTTTTATGGGTAACTTTTACATTGTCTAGCAGATTGTCAGTTTGGTTTAGTAGTAGCGAGTTTATGCTGCAAGATGAAAAACAGATCGAAGTTATTAAAAAGCCTGAATTAAATACTCGAGGTAGTTATCGCATTAAAAACTAACGAAAAGTAAACACTTAAATGTGATAAGAAAACAATGAATCTTTCCTCGCCAAACATTGCTTTTGATGAAAAACTTATAGCTGTTGAAGAATTGTTTCGACAACGGAAATATAAAACTGCTGTCGAAGAATTTGACAAGTTGGATATAACTGCCTTTAAATCTAAAGAATATGAACTTGGTTTATACTATTCTTTAGCAGCTGATGCGGAGTATTTTAAAAGCAATTATAATAAATCAATAATAAATGGATTAAAGGGAGTAAAGCTATTTGCTGATTATCCCTTAAATCGTCGTTTTGGGAAAATACAGCTCATTTTATCAAAAACTTATTCTGCTCTTGGAGATTTAAAAAATGCTGAGATGAGAGCGAGAGATGGGCTTGCATCATATCGTCGATGCAATGATGATGTTGGTCAGGCAGATTCACTCAATTTGTTAGCAGGAATTTCTTTTATTCGGTGTAACTATGACGATGTGGTTGAATCTCTTGAAGAAGGTCTGACTCATGTTCGGAATAATCCGAGAAAAATTGCTCAGTTGCGAGGTAATCTTGCCCGCACAAGAGTGTTTACCGGACAATGGAAAATAGCAGAAAAAGAGACATTAGAAGTATTAGAATATAACAAAATAAATAATGATGAAACCCCCCTTGCAATAAACTTACTTAGTTTGGCTTATTTACAAATGCGTCTGCGTAAATTCCATCTCGCTTCTAAAACTTTAGATACAGCTCTTGAAATTATCTATCGTCTTGATTTAAAGCGTGAAAAATTTATTTATTTGGAATACGCCGGTGAATTAGCTTTTGAAAAGGGAGATAACTTCAAAGCAAAATCACTTCTTTCAAAAGCATACGAACAGGGGCTATTAATTGCTCCGGGTTCTGATATGGTTTCTCAGTCTGTTCGTCGATTAGCAGAAGTTGAATTGGCGTTGGATAATATTAATGATGCTATGAAGTATGGTCAAAAAGCTCTTGAAACTTCAATTGCTATAGGTGAAAAAGTAGAAGTTGGTCTTTCCAAGAAAGTAATAGCACAAATATTCTCTGCTGAAGGGGAACATTATGATGCGATTGAATATATAAATCAATCAGTTGACCTTGTTCGTGAAGTTGGTGACCCATTTGAACTTGCCCGTACATTGCTTGTTATGGTTGACATTAAAATAAAAGCACGTTCTGAAAAAAATGATAAAATTAAACTTGTATTAGATGAATCAATAAAAATATTTAATAAACTACATTTAAACTATTGGATTGCGGAGGCAGAGTTTAAAGCAGGTATCTTCTTATGTCAACAGGGTAATCTTGCGGAAGGTTTTAAATCTCTTTCAAAAGCTGAAAAAAAATATACCGCTTTGGATGACCAAGTAAAAAATAGAGCTGTGTCTAAATTTTTAAAATCTCTTTCAGACCAAGCAGTGGCAGTGTCTGTCTCTCAGGATAATGAATTTAAAATATTTGGCAATCTTATTACACCCAATGAAATTTCCAATATTAAAACAAATCAGATAGATCAAATACTGCAGATACTTTTGAATCATTCAGGAGGAGACAGAGCGTTAGTTTATACCCCTGATTTTAAAGAAGCTCCGGTTTCGGCATCATTTCCGATGTCAAAAAATCAAATGGCAAGGTTTGCAAATGTGTTTGATAATTTACTTGGCGAAGAAATCTCCACATCAAAACCTTCAATTATTCTTGACTGTCGAAGGGATCCATTTATAAAAGGAATTTTTTCCGGTTTAGCCGATGTTGTTGCCAGCATGATTGTAGTGCCGTTTAAAATGGGTGATGGTATGATAAGTTATCTCTATGTTGATAAAATAAGCAGAAACAGTACTTTAAATCCTTTTAGTCAAGATGAATTGAATTTTGCTGTCGGATTTTCTGATATTATCGCATTTAAATGGGCTGAAATTCAAAAACTAAAACTTATTGAAGATAATTTAAGGCTTAAAGATCAATTACGTCAAAAGTCGGCTTTTCCAAATATTATAACAAAAAATACAGAAATGCTTGACCTATTATCTCAAGTGAGACAAGTACTTGATTCAAATATTTCGCTTTCTATTGAAGGTGAGACCGGTTCAGGTAAAGATGTTTTAGCTAAAGCAATTCATTATAATTCTAATCGCCGAGATAACAGGTTTATTTCTGTCAACTGTGCAGCACTTCCGGAAACTCTTTTAGAGTCAGAATTATTTGGATATCGCAGAGGTGCATTTACCGGTGCCGATAGAGACAAATCAGGTCTTTTTGAAGAAGCTGACGGTGGTACTTTTTTCTTAGATGAAATAGGTGATATGCCGCTTTCTATTCAAGCAAAAGTATTGAGAATTTTAGAAGAAAAAGAGATTGTTCGCCTTGGAGAAACGACTTCCCGCAAAGTAGATGTACGAATTATTTCTGCTACAAATAAAGATTTGAAAGAACTGATGAGTGAAAAACTGTTTAGGCAGGATTTGTATTATAGATTATCTGCTCTGACTTTCCGTCTCCCTGCTCTGCGTGACCGTAAGGATGATATTCCGCTTTTAGTTAACCATTTCTTGAAAAATTCATCCAAGTCAATTTCAGCTGTTGTACTTAAAAAATTTATTGACTATGATTGGCCCGGGAATATTCGGGAACTTGAAAATGAAGTGAAGAAAATGTTGCTTTTGACCGGTGATGATGAGGAAATCAAATCTGAAGTCATTTCTGCTCACATTAGCGGGCAAGTTCTTTCCGGGCAGTCTCAAGCTGTACTTAATGCAGATATTCCTGAAAAAATTGATTTTAATGATGATTTTGGTCTCTATGATTATTTGGCTCAACATGAGAGAATATTTATTGAAAAAGCTCTTAAAGAAAAAAATGGCGTAAAAAAACATGCCGCTGATCTTTTAAATATTCCTGAATCTACATTAAGACTCAAAATTAAACAATATAATATTGACCTATCGAATTTCAAGAAATCAAAATAATTATATAAACTATTGTTGAAGGAGATAACATATGTATATCTCCTTTTTTTGTGTCTTTTATTCTGATGTGTACTTGAAATTAATATAAATTGCTCGTATAATCACATTATGAAAATGCTGACATATCATCATTATAGAGCGAACCCATATTTTAATATGGCATTTGATGAGTGGATGCTTCTGAAAGTTTTATGCGAAAAGTCACTTATATGTCTTCGGTTATATAGTTGGCTGGTTGGCACTATTACAATCGGCTATAATCAGCAAGAGCAAAAAGCGTATGACCACTCTAAGATACAAAAGACACCTGTCATTAGGCGTGTGACAGGGGGGAGAGGGTTGTTTCATGATGAGTCCGAACTTACATATTCGATAGCAATAAGTGCTGATTTGATAGATGGAAAAGTTATAAGTAAATCTATTTCAGAAGCATCGGCAGAAATTGCTATAATTTTGGTTCAGTTTTTAAAGCAGCTGCATATTTCATCTGATTATGTCAGGAAATCATCACAATCTGAAAGAGAAAAAATATTTTTTCATCAAGCACCCTGTTTTGCATCGTTTTCAAAAAATGAAATTGTATCTCAAAACCAAAAAATTATTGCTTCTGCTCAAAGACGGGTTGCCGGAGCATTACTACAGCATGGTTCTATAAAAATTAACGGAATTAAACACCATGATGCTTTAGCTCTTAATAATGTTAAGTATGTGGAATTAAATGAGATAGAGAAGCTGACTCACTCAGGGTTTGAGAGTTGTCTGCCTCTGTTTTTCACAACTTTTTCAAATGTGTTTTCTGCTGAGGTACGTAAAGGTCTTCTGAGTGAAAACGAAAAGATATCTCTTAAAAAAAGAGAAACGGCTGTTCGTAATAAATCATTAGAAAAAAGAGGATTGATTAAACAGAATGAATACTAAGTGAGTCTATAAGTTACAAAATTCGGTTGAATCCCAATAAAAAATCGCTTGACTTTGCGGGCGAATCTTGGGTATCTTCTGCTTTTGTATAGTTAAAAATATGATAGGAGAATTCCATTAGATAAGTAGTTAAGTTGAATAGAGTTGAGTGTAAATTAAAATCTACCGTTTTGCTCATTATATCATATCGATACTGCGATGCTAATGCGAGAATATTGAAATGCGAAAGAAAATAAGTTGTTATACATATCCAGGAGGACGAGTTATGTTTGAAAGTGGTAAGCGACGATTATTATCGTTTCTCATCCTGGCAGGTTGTCTTGCCATTTTACCTCTACATCTTTTTGCCGCATCAACAGGACAGGTCAAAGGTGTTTTAACCGATAAAGATACCGGCGAACCGATTTATGGTGCTTCAGTTATGGTTGTGGGTACAAGTACCGGTGCATTGTCTGATTTTGACGGTAAATTTTTAATTAAACGTTTGGACCCGGGAGCTTATTCTTTGAGAATAAGTCACTTAGAATACAATACTCTTGAAGTTGACAATGTTGTTATTACGACGGATTTAACGAATGAGCAAAATTTTAAATTGTCAAAAAAAGTTACCGATATCGGAAAAGTTATTAAAGTTGTTGCTATTCATGATATTTTGAATAAGTTTAATACTTCAAGTGATGTTGTTATCGGACGAGAACAAATTGAAACCGCTCCGGTTACTACTGTTGATGAATTGATGACTCAAATAGGAGGGGTTGTAACAAATAAATCAGGTGAAGTATTTATTCGTGGTGGTCGAGCATTTGAAGTTGGTTATATCGTTGATGGTGTTCCTATGGGAGATCCTCTTGGCGGGTTAGGTCAATCGGGAGCGGCTTTGTCACTTGTCTCTGGGTCTATCCAAGAATTTACCGTGATTAAAGACGGGTTTGATCCTGAGTATGGTAATGCTCTTTCCGGAATTGTAAAAATTAAAACACAAGTAGGTTCTAAAGACGTTACTCGTTTGAATATGCAATATATTACTGATGATTTCGGCAATAAAAGCCTCAATAAATATTCTCAGAATTATGATTATGTCCGTTTTAAATTAAGCGGTCCTGATCCAATTTTTAAAAACAAAATTCTTCCTGCTCTCGGAATTCATCTCTTTGAAGATAGAGAACTTACTTACTTCTTTTATGCTGAATTAAGTAAAGACGATGGTGACTATCAATATGATAGGTATGATTCTGATATAACTTCTCGCGAATACAGCTCTTTGAATATCTTAGGATTTAATCTTCCTAATAGGAAGTACAATAACTATTATTGGATGGGAAACATTAAGTTCCGTCCGGTACAAAACATGTCTATTATTTTATCTTATAAAAGTTCCCAAACTCGACAAACCTTATTTGACTGGAATTATAGGTATTCAGCTCAAACAGCTCCGCTCCGTGTAAATAAATGGAGTACATTATCACTTGAAGTTTCTCAACAAGTAAATAAAAATATGAACTATGAATTCATCGGTTCATATTCTGAGAATGGAACAACGCAAAAACCCGGTGATCCTAATAATCCAGGAGCGGGTTTAGAACCTGACCAATTCAAATTTAATACTGAATGGGAAAGTTTCGATGATAAAAATGGCAATGGTGTTTACGATGCACCTGAACCAATTATAAATCTTTTCCCTGATACAACGAGCTATGGAATTAATGTTACAGGTGCTGATTACACCTTAGGTGAATTTGATACATTGAAAAATTCTCAGGGAGCAACAACTGTTATCTCTGACTTTAGATTCAATGAAAACGGTATCGTTGATAATTTAGAAGGTGAACCATTTTTAGATTTAAATGGTAATGGTCTTTGGGATAAAGGTGACTTTTTACATGATAAAAATGGTAATGGTCTATTAGATTCGGGTCTTGAGTCTCATATAAATAAACGGACATCTGAACCTTATATTGATGGTGACTCTGTTATCGGAGAAACTTTTACCGATTTAAACGGAAATCATACGTATGATCCGGGTGTTGATATATTTATTAAATCTATCGGTCCTGACAATGATGACATAAATCATGACGGAATACACAATGGTCCTGAGTCTGGTTGGCAAGAAGGTATACCTTATTTAGATAGAAATGGTAATGGATTATATGATTCTCCTAATGGGGAATACGATATAGGTGAACCTTTTACTGATGTAAACGGTAATGGTGTTTGGGATGGTGGTGGTACTCGTTCATTTTTTGATCCGAATACTTTTGATGAGGATGCTTTATGGCACAACCGTAAAGTTGAAACTATTCGTGGAGAATTAAAATTGTTTTGGCAATTAGGCAACCATGAGCTTAAAATTGGGGCTGCCTTACAAAAAGAAGATTTATCATTTCAGGAAATTCAAAAGCCTTATTTGCAATATACCGGACGTCCTGATGGTGGTCCATACCCTGACCGCGGTTCTTTTAGGGATATGTTTGCATATGATCCATGGGGTGGTCAAGTTTATTTTCGCGATAAACTAGAATATGGTTCAATGATTGCATCATTAGGATTTAGATGGGATTTCTTTATTCAGGATAAAAATGATTTAGTAGCTGTTGCTCGAAATGATGACTATGGTTCTGGTATTATTTTAGGGGATAGACAGAAATTCTCACCTCGAATTGGTTTTTCTTATCCAATTTCTGATAAAGCAAAGGTTCACTTTAACTACGGACACTTCTTCCAAAGACCCGCTCTTTCTTATATGTACCAAAGAAATACAGTTGCTGCGAGTTTGAATACTGTTGTTGGAAACTTTAACTTAGACTATATGAAAACTATTCAGTATTCTTTTGGTGTGAAATATGCAATGAGTGAAAACTATTCCCTTGATCTTTCTGGTTATTTTAAAGATGAATTCGATAAGATTTCTGCTCAATCAGTACGTGTAGGAAATACAGGATTAAGAATACAGCAATATATAAACGCTGATTATGGTCGTGGTCGTGGATTTGAAATGACCTTAGATAAACGTGGAGGAGGGTATGTAAACGGACTCGTCAGTTATACATATGCTTTTGCGTTTGGAAAAGCTTCTCAAACAAATACTGATTACCAGTCAGACTTTGAAATTTCTCGTACTCCATTAGATGAAGCTCCTCTTGATAATGATGTGAGACATAGCTTGAAAACATCTGTTCAGGTATTTATTCCAAATACTATTAAACCAAAACTTTTTGGATTACCTATTCCTAACGGATGGTCTATGGATGTTCAGATGTTCTTTGAAAGCGGAAGACCTTTTACACCTACTACTGATTATCCTAATTTAAATCCGAGCCTTGGTGAAGATATTCAGAGAAATTCCTTACGAATGCCATCAATACTTAATTTTGATGTCCGTTTTACGAAAGACTTTAATCTTGTAGGTTTAGATAACAAATTTATTCTACAGGTTGAAAATATTTTTGATAATAAGAATGTTAACTTTGTTTATAGCAGCACAGGTCTGGCAAACACACAAAATAATTTAAACGGAATTGTTCATAATGGAACTGCTTATGATAATAATCCGGGTAACTATGATTATGGTAGACAGATTAGGCTGGGTATTGAAATTAACTTATAATGGTGAAAAATATTATTAGAAATAAAGAGGATATTATGTTTTTGGCAAGTAATACAAAACAGGGCAGATTTTCGCTACCGAGCGTTCTGAAATTATGCCTTGCCATATTTTTAACGTTTTCTGCACTTTTGATGCCGTCCAACGTTAACGCACAGGCTAAAGTTGGTACTACCGGTGCTCAATTTTTAGAGCTTGGTGTGTCGGCAAGAGCTATGGGAATGGCAGAAGCTTTTACAGCAGTAGCTGACGATATCTCTGCTGTATATTATAATCCTGCCGGATTAGTAAACTTATATGGCTATGATGCGGCCTTTACATTGGTTAAAATGCCTGCCGATGTGAATTATTCTTTCGGTGCGATTGGATTCCCGCTTGAGTCAGTTGGTGGTGTTGTAGGGATAGGTTTCTACGGACTAAATTCAGGTGATATGATTGAAACTACCTATGGCAGTGGTACAATTGATGGTACCGGTAGAACTTTCTCTTGGAAAGATTATGCACTTTCAATTAGTTATGGCAGATATTTAACTGACCGTTTTTCTGTTGGGATTTCTGTTAAATATATTGGTCAATATTCTCACAATTACTCCGCTTCAGGGTGGGCTGCTGATGTCGGTACTAATTATGATACGGGGTATAGAGGATTTAAAATAGCAATGTCTATTTCAAATTTTGGACCGGATATGACTTTTATTAACAAATCATACCCGCTTCCTATTAATTTTAGATTTGGAGGGGCTATTAATGTTATTGAAAGTGATAATCATATAGTTACTTTTGCTGCTGAAGGGTCTCATCCTTCTGATAACCTTGAAAAATATAATGCCGGTCTTGAATATACTTTCAAAGAGCGGTTTACTTTACGAGGCGGAAGTAGATTTAATTATGATGAAGATGGTTTAACTTTCGGCGGCGGACTTCGGGTTCCATTCGGTGAGGAAAGTGAAATTAGATTTGATTATGCATTCCAAGATTTTGGGGTATTGACAGAAGTTCACCGTTTTACAATGTCATTGGCATTTTAAAGAAAGCCGGGTATGATAGATGAATAGGAATACTATGAAAAATAAAACAACTGTAATGATGATACTTATGCTTTTCATTGTTACAGTCTCAATGTCTCTATTTAGCGGATGTACTGACACCATTGATGGTAATGTAAATGCAAATTTAAAACCTATTGTGCAGTTTGTAAACATCCCACCGGAAGGACAACAATTTTCAAGAAATCCTGAAATACTTTGAGATCGGAAGAGCGTCGTGTAGGGAAAGAGTGTAGATCTCGGTGGTCGCCGTATCATTAAAAAAAAAAAAAGAGAAAACGAAAGAAAAAAAAAAAAAATAAACAAAAATATTAAAGACAGCCGATCGTGTCAGAGTCGGTGATACAGTCAACGTAAGACTAATGGTCATAAGCGTCTGGTGTACCAGG
>CALCCW010000244.1:0-11081 GCA_937900185.1 uncultured candidate division Zixibacteria bacterium
ACCACCGAGATCTACACTTTTCCCTACACGACGCTCTTCCGATCTATCGGTGCATTTCATGTAACCAAGGCAAAAGCTGAAAAAATAATTGATGATCTGATTAAACAGGGTGATTTGGATAAGTCAGACCGCAAAAAAGCTATTATGGAAATGCTTGAAAAAGCAGAGAAATCAACATCTGATCTAAAAGAAAAAATTGCAAAAGGTGCTGACAAAACACAAAAAGAAATTGCCGGAGCAGTCAAAAAACTGAATCTTGCCAAAGAAACTGATTTGCAAAAGATTGAGAAAAAAGTTGATAAACTGGCAAAAACTATGAAAAGTATTGAAAAAAAACTTAACGCACTTTAATAGTTTTAAAACTCTTATATACAAAAACTTCATTTTGTAGGTTAATATTTTTTAGGTAAGGCATTTTGTAAGTCAGGTTTCTTAAGAGATCTGACTTCTTTTGTTATCATATTAATGCTTGTATGGTAGTTGGACATTATAGTCCGATAAGCGTAGCAGATCAGAACCACACCAAGGCGAACTTAAAATTTTTAGTGGTGATAACATCTGTTGGCGGAAATGCTAAAGATTTCCGCCCTACAAAAACTTTCCCCAACCCATTCCCAAGTTCTCTCAATGTCATTCCAGCGAAAGAGTTTGTTGGTAAAGTCCAATTTCCAGTCATTGCGAACGGAGTCCGCAAAAGTTCGCCTAGGCGAATGGCAATCTCATGTTTTTGTTAAACAATAAGCTTAGAAATTGCCACGTCTCGTTCGTTATCACTCACTCCGAGGCTGTGTCATAATACAAATTTTCTCCATGTTATGTCTGTTCCTGAAGCCACGAAGTGGGTTTGTGAACAGATATTGCCCATTGCGACACAGCCCCTCCGTTCGCAAAGACTGAATTGAAGGCTTATCAACAGTAGCTAAAGCTGTAAACCAGCCTTTTATATTTGACAATTTATTCGATATATTCGTTCATTAAGTATGAGATATGTTTAACGATGATGTCAGCCATAGTTGATTGGTTGACATATCAGAAGGATATTTAGAAACCAACAAAGAGTTTTAATGGTTAATGAAGCGGCAGACACCCATGAAAAATATTTTGAAAGATAAATAAATATGAAACAACTATTTATATTTTTAGTTTTTTTATCATGTAATGTTTTTTTTGAACAAGCACACACTTCTGATTGGAGTGTTAATATTTCATTAGATAAAAAAGAATATATTGTCTATGAGTCAATATGGTTAGATGTTGAATTGAAAAACATTTCTGATAAGTCATTAGAAACTCAAGGAATCCCAACTCCAAATCATTTAGGATTTATTGTTAAAGTTACAGATAGTTCGGGTAACACTCTTCCATATACAGGTATTCAAGTTTTGTATGCTGGAGAGTCTGTGAAATCAGTCAAGCCAGGTGACTTTGAATATTTGCCGATTAATTTATTGAGTTCATTTAGATTCGCAGAATATAAGAGAGACCTTTACGCACCTTACGGTTTCTTTAGTTATATACCACCAGGTGCATATACTGTTCAAGTTGAATTAGAAGGCGAAACTTCAAACATTCTAAATTTTGAAATCAAAGAACCTGAAGGACAAGAATTAGAAGCTCTGATTTTATTAAATAAAGCCAGTAAAATAGCTCCGGTGCCTGAAAATTATCCTTTAATAATTCCTATCTATAAAGAATTGGTGGATAATTATCCTACAAGTGTATATGCTGAGACTAGCCATGATTTATATATCTCAGAAACTCATTATCAAGAAAGGGTTGAGGGAACATTCAACTATGATAGCCTTACAATTTTAATGTTAAGAACATATCCTAATTCTGGAAATAGTATAGCTAGGTTGAGCAGTTTGAAAAAATATAGTAAAAATATAAATATTCAAGAACTTGTCAAATCAATAAATACAAATTATCCTAACTCTAGAGCAGCAAAGTATGGAAAGTTTCTTCTACTGAATAATAAAATTGAATAATCAAATCTATTAATTGAATTATATCTTAATTTTTCTTAAACTCTTATAGCATCCAAAGAGCTGTATTGCACGGGTGCTCATCCCCTTGGGGCGTGTTGATAAAGTCCAAATTGTCACAACTTGAGCAGTCAGGAATCCCTTCCTGACTGTTTAATCGTCGGGAAAGGGTTCCCGACGACGCATTGTGGAGGTTTATCAACAAACCAGCTTGCGGTGGGATAAGAAAATAGCGAGTCTTCCGTGCATGTCTCGTCTGGGCGAGTCATAGTCTGCCAATCTTTTCATCTTACAAAATCTCTACACATTCTTACCACTATCACATCACATACTATGAATAACTTATTCATGAAAGAGAAAATTCTATACACAATCCCCAATCAAGTTGAGAATGATATTACAAGGAAAAAGGTTCAAAAAACTGGATTCCCATTTTCATGGGAATGACATTTTTGTAATGTTTCTATAATTGTCATTTCCCCTCTTTTAAGTAATTTCCGCCCTACAAAAAGAACCCTACATGTCAGGAACACAGGGCTCCTGACCTGCAAAACTGTTCCTTACAGCTTAGGTAGAGACAATTTGGACTTTTTTTTAGCAGCGTCTTATGAGAGAGCTTCCTTGATTTCTTTAAGAAATTGTTTTGGGTCAACATTATGAATTCGACACGCCATGTCAATTGATTCATAGGACTGTCCCGGGCAATCAAAACAACCATCACCAAAATATTTCTGAAATACAACCGTTGATTTAGGATAATTTGCGATAACTTCACCAATAAGAGTATTGGTATCCAAAGCAGAAACATCGGTAATACTGTTTGTCATAGTGCCAAAATCCGGATTTGTTGTAAACCCGTTTTTTTGTAATTCAGTTTCAATTTTTAAAATCATAGTATCAATATCAAGAGAATGATTTGCCGCAGCCATACCGATTGTAATTCCCATCTGACGAACTTTGTCTATATGCCCCGGCATTTGAAGCGATATCAGACCACAATCAATTATTATTTGTAATAACGATGGAAGTCTGTCAACCAAATCGGCAATTTTGGTGTCAGGAGTGACTGACATATTTGGCATTGTCGATTCATCTGTAACAACAAATGATGCTTTACCGGAAGTAATCGGTTTGGCTGTCGGAAGCGGTTGAGACGGTTCTTTTTTGGCAGGTGCAACAGTATCAACTTTTTGGGGGAGCAGTGTCAGTGAGATATTAATGATAAACATAAATATCGAAATCGCCTGCAGAATAGCAAAAATGATAAAAAGAACTTGATAGATATCTTCACCGGTATTTATTTCCATACCGCGAAACGTAACCATACCGATTAACGATATATTACCGAGATAAAAATGTATTGTTACCCAGCTTGGAAATTTGAGGTCAACACCATTAAAACGGGGTAGTATAAAATAACCGATTCCAAAAATAATCATCGACATAAAACCCAAAAGGTTAAAATGGGTGTGAGCAAAAACACCAAAATAACCTATATCTGCCATTCCATTTAGGATACCGAATATAACACCTAATCCTAAGTAAAACAGTGAAGCGAAAACAAAACTTTTCATATAAAAATTCATATAGAACTCCTTTTATTAATGTTACGTATATGAACGGAAAATAGGCTGATAAAGTCTTTGATTTATGTCAAGCATTATAATAATTTATTGTAGTAGAGCGGTAAACGCTTTTTCATCAAGAACTTGAATATTCAGTTTATTTGCTTTTTCAAGTTTAGAACCTGCGTTTTCACCTGCTAAAAGATAATCTGTTTTGCTTGAGATGGAAGCTGAAACTTTACCGCCGTTGTCTATAATTATGTTTTTAAAATGATTCCTTGGTTTAGAGAGCGTGCCGGTTATGACAAAAGTTTTATTTTTAAAGATATTTGATGATATATCCTGAGTATAATTTGGAAATTCAACATTTGCAGCTGTCATTTTTTCAAGCATCTTTTGATTGGATTTACTTTTGAAAAATTCTATAATATTTAAAGCTATGTTTGGTCCAACGCCTGAGATTTCTGTCAGTTCTTCCAACTTAGCTTTTTGCAGTTTTTCAAAAGAGCCAAAATGTTCAGCCAGCAATACAGCTACTGATTCACCGACTCCGATAATTCCTAAGGCATATATAATTTTTGGAAGTTCAGTTTTTTTTGATTGTTCAATTTCAGCTAATAGATTATCTGCTTTTTTTTCAGCCATCAAATCAAGTTGAAGAAGTTGTTCTTTGGTCAGATAAAATAAATCCGAGGGGTCTTGCACAAGTTTTTCTGAAATCAATTGACTTGCAAGTTTGTCGCCGAGTCCTACAATATCAAAACCACCTTTAGAAGCAAAGTGAAAAATCCGCCCTTCAAGCTGTGCCGGGCAGGAAATATTAACACATCGATAGGCAGCCTCGCCCTCGGGACGATAAATATGTTCACCGCATGATGGACATTTTTCGGGGAAATTTATCTTTTGAGCTTTTCCGGTTCGTTTTTCTTTTATAACTCGAATAACTTTTGGTATAACATCGCCGGCTCTTTCTATAATAACAGAATCGCCAATGCGGATATCAAGATTTCTGAGTTCATCTTCATTATGTAATGAAGCATTTGAAACAGTCACACCTCCAACCTTGGTTGATTTTAATTTGGCAACAGGAGTGATAACTCCGGTACGTCCGACAGAAAATTCAACATCTTCCAAAATAGTCTCTGCCTGTTCAGCAGCAAATTTCCATGCGACCGCCCAGCGGGGGGCTCTTGCTATTTGTCCTAAGATTTGCTGTTGTTCAAACAAATTTACTTTGATAACCATTCCGTCTATTTCATAATCTAAATCGGGTCGTACTTTTTCAAGTTTTTCAAAAATAATATTGATTTCTTCGGTTGATTCACCCATATAAATTAAATCGTTTATGAGAAACTTTTCATCGGATAAAAATTCTATGACTTTTTGTTGGGTATCTAATTTTTCTAAATTTGTATCTGAGATTCCATAGGCATAAAACAAAAGAGGTCGTGAGGCGGTAACTTTTGAATCAAGCTGTCTGAGTGAACCTGCCGCACCATTTCTGGGATTGGCGAGAATGGGTAAGTTTTCGGAACGGAGCTTATTATTTAGCTCGTTAAAGTCTGATAATTTCATAATCACTTCACCCCGAACTTCTAAAAGGGGATACTGTTTTGCGGTGTGGTCTGACAGTTTAAGTGGAATGTTTTTTATAGTTTTTATATTTTGAGTTATATCTTCACCGATAGTGCCGTCACCGCGGGTGGAACCACGCATAAATATCCCATTTTCATAAACTAACTCAACCGCGAGACCGTCAAGTTTTGGTTCTGTGATATAGTCAATGTCTTTAGTTGTCTCCAGTAAATTTTTCACGCGTTTATCGAATTCAACGAACTCATCATAGGTTGTTACTTTTTGTAAAGAAAGCAATGGAATGCGATGAGTGAGAGGGGCAAAACCTTTAGAGGGTTTATCACCTACTTTTTGCGAGGGAGAATCGGCTGATTGTAAATCAGGGAATTGTGCCTCAATTTCAAGAAGTCTGTCAAATAGTTTGTCATATTCCGCATCAGAAATTTCCGGTTTATCTTTTGTGTAGTATAACCAACTATGCTTTGATATTTCGATTATCAGGTTTTTATATTCATCGATAATTTTCTTTGTAGGTTTTGCCATAACCATAATGTAACTATTTTGTTACGTAACTGTCAACTTTGATGATTAAATTTGTGATACTAATCTAAGTATGATTTGGCTCTTCTTTGTCTGCGGCGGAATCGTTTTATATACTGTCCTCCGGCATCTTCTTCATACGATGTAACCCAGACAGCTGTAAGAGAGTGTGCGTGGTCTGTCTCAACCAGAACAGATTCTGATATAATAAAATATAAGGGGCTGTTGTTTTTTTGAAATTCTAATTTTACAATTTCAAAATTATTGTCGGTTTTAATTAGAACATCGGGAAGTTTCTCTCGGAAATTCAGCCAGCGAATGTCGGCAGTTTCAGCATCTGTTGGAGAAGTTAGGAAATCATCGATAATCCAATGACGTTTGGCTTTGGAGATTTCAATAAAGATAAGCTGTCCTGTGCGGTCTAAATCAAACAGTACACAATCATTTTCCAAATAGTTGAAGAAATGTTTTTTTTCGGTGAACAGACCGATTTGTACAAAGAGAGATTCTTCATCCAGTTGATAAAAACCCCGTCCGGATTTAACAGGTCCGGTCGGGGTACTAATTCTCAGTTGTATTTTTGAAGAGGGCATTATAAATCTTTTATCAAATCTTTCGCCTGAGAGCCTTCAAGAGATTCAGGGTATTCATCAATCAGCTGTTGAAATATTTTTTTAGCTTCTTTGTTTTTTCCTAGTTCCTGTTTGCATCGAGCGAGTTTGTACATAGCTCTGCTTGCATTAACAGTACTTTTGAAATTTTTGAGTAAGTAGTCAAACTTTTCAGAAGCATCGACATATTTTTCCAATGCATAATAACATTCACCAATCCAGTAGTGAGCATTTTCAACCGATGGATTGTCCGGGCATTTTTCAATGAAATTATTAAAACTTGTAATTGCACCTTCGTAATCCTCATTACTTCGGAAAAGTACAAACGAGTCATCATAGAGTTTACCACAGTCCACGGTCGGTTTTGTTACGATCTCTTGCGGTGGTGATGTAACTCCTTTATCGGTTGAAGGGAGTTGTTCTACTGTACCGCCGCCGACAGAACCGACTACGATTCTTTTTGTATTAAGCTCTGTGCTTATCTGCTGAAGCATACGAAGCAGTTCATTGTAATTCTCAAGCAGGGCATCTATCTGTTCTTGAATTTGATCATTAGAGCTTGAAATTTCGTTGCGTAGTTTTTTGGATGCATCGGCATTTTCAGTTATCAACTGCTCCATCTTATCTATTTTACTGCCGGAATCTGTGATTTGAGCTTTTATCTCACGATGTTCAGCTTTTAACTCATCAATATGACGAGAAGTTACACAGCCGGAGAAAGAAACAGCGATAAAGATAACCGCCATCATAGAGATGGCGGTTACGAAATAATTTTGTTTAATCATAAGAGTTTTTCCTTATGATTTATTGTGACACGATACGGAATTCAGCACGACGGTTTTTCGCCCAGGCTGCTTCATTATGTCCCGTATCTACAGGGCGTTCCTTACCATATGAAATAATAGACAGGCGGTTTGGATTGATTCCAAGACCAACCAGATAATCCATCACAGCTTTGGCACGTTTTTCACCAAGTGACAAGTTGTACTCTACAGTACCGCGTTCATCACAATGTCCTTCAATTTTCATAATAGCATCAGGGAACTCCTTTAAAAGAGCATAGTTGGCATCCAATGCAGTTTTAGCATCAGAACGAAGGGCATAATTGTCTAAATCAAAATAGACTGTTTGGAATTGTTCAACTTTCACCTTTGGTGGCGGCGGAGGTGGTGGTGGCGGAGGCGGCGGCGGCGGAGGTGGGGTTGTGTCGACAACGACTGGTGCTACTTCGTCGTCTATTACTGGCTTATTGCCACCACAAGATGTTAGTAACATTATAGCAAGTAATGTTACAGCTGTTGCGGTTAAAAATCCAAATCTTTTCATCTTTTATCTTCCCCTATACAAAGGAGTTAAAGTTATTATTATATTTCTAATCTTTGACCTAATCTACACAGCTAGTGTCAGGCGGTCAATAAAAAAATAAATGTTTTTGTGCTGTTTTCTATTGTTTATACAAGGCTTAATCTTCTCAGATGAATAAAAAACTAATCATAATGTAAATATGGCAGATGAGAGCAAGCCTGTTCCGTTTAACAATATCTTAATGTTATATTTTTTAAACCTCTACTTGACAAGTAACCCTCTATCATGTTATACATCAATAACAAAGATATAATTTGATGTAACATTTAATATCATGAGGTTCTTATGACAGAGGAAGTCAATGTAGGGATGGGAGCTCAAGCTCCAAAAAAAGGAATGTCTAAAGGCTGTTTAGTGGCAATTATTGTTGCAGGAGCATTGTTAGTTTTATGTGTCTTGATAGTCGTTTTTGCTATTGTCTATAAAAAAGATGTTGTCAGCTATGGTACATCAATGACTCTAAATTCTACAAAAAAAATGTTAGCTGAGAACAACGAAGATAACATTGATACCGTATATTATAATAAGTTAGTCGATGATTTTAATGTTGTATTATATAATGATACGATAACGCTTGATGAAGTAGCCGATAGCCTGCGATTCATAGAGATATCAAAAGTCTTTTCTTTTGCACAGACACTTGTTGCCGACAAGAAAATTGACTCCTCTGAAGTCGTACAACTTGCTGAAATTTTATATACGAAATATCCCGAAATTGCTCCGGTGATAGAACAAATAGATATTAATGATTCAACTCAAACAGATTCATTATAAAGCTTTGTTAATAGGAATGTACATTGACTGATTATTTACCGTTTCTCATAGCCTATCTTTTAGGCGGTATTCCTTTCGGCATTATTGTCACCCGTCTTGCCGGTAAGGGAGATATACGTTCCTATGGGTCAGGAAATATTGGAGCTACCAATGTTGCCCGTGTCTGCGGTTTTAAAACAGCTCTATGGGTTTATTTTGGAGATATTGGTAAAGCGGCTATTGCTGTTTTAATCGCAAAATGGTTGTATAGTGAACTGCATATTACTCTGTTTTCTCCTGATGTATATTTTGTCGTAACAGCAGGTGTCTGTGTTATTGGCTCAATTTTTCCGCTCTTTTTAAAATTTAAGGGCGGTAAAGGGGTCAACGCATCGTTGGGGTCTGTTATTACACTTATGCCATTGGAAGCATTGGGAGCATTTGCTGTATTTCTTATATTGGCGTTGCTGACTCGTTTGATTTCGTTAGCATCAATTATTGGAGTATCCTCGTTTACTGTCATTCTCTTACTTGAGAAATATTATTTTAACAGACCGGTTGAGACTGTTTATATTATTTTAGGAATTCTATTAGCCTGCTTTGTCATTACTGCCCATAGAAAAAATATCAGTAGAATACTGAATGGCTCTGAAAAAAAGTTTTCGATTTCATCAAAAAATAATGAGGTTGAAAATCATGTTTAATAATATCACTATCCTTGGTGCCGGTTCTTGGGGAATGGCTATTGCAAAAGTTCTTTCCGGCAATTCTGCCTCAGTCCGTATGTGGGAGTTCAATAAAGAAGACTGTTATATTATTAAAAGCCAAAGATGTCATCCCAAAAAACTTCCGATGATACAGCTTGATGATTCAATTCAAATTTCTAATGAACTGCTGCCGTCACTTGAAAACGCCGAACTTGTTGTCTTAGCGGTTCCATCTCAATTTTTACGAAAAGTCCTCGAAAAAATAAAAAAGTACAATGTATCAAAAATGTCTTTTGTGAATCTTGCCAAAGGAATTGAGGTTGGCTCTCTCAAACGGATGTCAGAAATAATTCATGATGAACTTCAAATTCCATATAGTCAGATTGCAACTCTTTCGGGACCATCACATGCCGAAGAAGTTGCTTTGGATATGCCGACAGCGATTGTGGCAGCTTCAGAATCAAATGAACTGACAGAAAAAATACAAAAAACACTTAGTTCTAAATATGTGCGGGTATATAAATCCAATGATTTGGTTGGGGTCGAGCTGGGCGGCTCATTGAAAAATATTATTGCTATTGCGGCAGGTATTTCAGCAGGACTCAAAATGGGCGACAATACCATGGGAGCACTTCTTACTCGCGGACTTGCAGAAATCAGCCGTCTTGGAAATGCGATGGGAGCTAAAACAGATACTTTTGCAGGATTATCAGGTGTTGGTGATTTGATAACAACCTGTATGTCGCAGCACAGTAGAAACAGATATGTTGGTGAGCATATTGGGTGGGGTGAAAAACTTGATGATATTATTGCATCAATGTCAATGGTTGCCGAGGGTGTTCAGACAACACGTTCCGGTTTTGAGCTTGCCAAAAATTATAAGGTAGAGATGCCGATTACTTTTGAAGTGTATGAAGTACTATTTAATAATAAACCACCGGGTACTGCTATCAGAGATTTAATGAGCCGTGATTTAAAAACAGAAGTCTGGCAATAGTCGGGTTGGAAGGAATTAAGTATGGTAAAACTTACAAAAGGAGAAAAACTTTATTATTCTATCAGCGAAGTTGCTAAAATTACCGGGTTAAAAGAATATGTCTTACGGTTTTGGGAAAAAGAATTTGACCAACTGAGTCCCAAAAAAAATCGGGGTGGAAACCGTACATATACGCAAAAAGATATCGAAATTGTCAATCGGATAAATCATCTGAGGAAAAAAGAGAAATTGACAATTGATGGAACCCGTGCAAAGTTGACAATGAAAAAACATAAAGAAGAAAAAGCGGTTATTAAGTCAACGGCAAAAACGAAAACACTGATAGGGCAGATTCGTAAAGATATTAATGATCTGCTTGAAGATTTCTCTTGAGTTTAGCACTGAAGTTATTACATTTGTATTGAAATTTACAGCGTCGTCAGGAAACCCATTCCTGACGAAAATCTATCGGAGCGTGGCGCAGTCAGGCAGCGCACTCCCTTGGGGTGGGAGAGGTCGGCCGTTCAAATCGGCTCGCTCCGACCATTTTATTTTTAATCATATAATCTAATCAAGTTGTTTTTACTATAAATTGTCATGTCTATATAAATTATTGTGTTATCTTTTGTAGGGAAAAGGCATGCCTATTTCTTGTATAGGTTGAGGCTACGAAACATTTTATCTCTACAAGTCATACTGAACGGAGTCGAAGTATGCTAATATTATCCTGTGTCGTCAGGAACAGTTTTCATATATTTCTATCATCATATCAACAGATTTTTCCCAGTCAAACTTTTGTCTTGCTGTCTCATAGCCGTTGAAACCCATTTCTCTCATTCGTTCTCTATCTGAAATCATTTTAATCATGGCATCAGCTAATTCTTGAACGTTATTTGGTTTCACTAAAAACCCATAGATCGGAAGAGCGTCGTGTAGGGAAAGAGTGTAGATCTCGGTGGTCGCCGTATCATTAAAAAAAAAAATATCTACAACAGCACTTTCCT
>CALCCW010000245.1:0-7327 GCA_937900185.1 uncultured candidate division Zixibacteria bacterium
ATTTATCATTTACAAATGAACAGCAACTAACAAATAATTCAGTTGCTGATTCGGGACCTGAAATATCTCCTGACAGTTCCAAAATATTGTTTGTGCGGTCAACTGCTTCAAACGGGTATAGTTCTCCTAAAAATATATTTATCATGAATGCAGACGGTTCCGGTCAAACCCAACTTACTTTTGCATCCGGTTCACAAACGTATGGTCACTCTCTGTGGTCGGAAGATGGTAGTCAAATTTTATGCTATTATAGAGATGGCTCTCAGAATGATGTTGTAGTGATGAATGCGGATGGTAGTGGAAGTGTGAATATAACAAACACACCTGATTTTAATGAAGCTCCGTATGATTGGCGTAATTTTTGTCAGCCAGAAACTGAAGGTATTATTGCCGGTACTGTTTCAAATAATGGTTTAGGAGTGTTAGGTGTTACAGTAACATTATTCAATGAAGCAAGTGAGGTTGTGGGTTCAATTTATACAGACGAATCAGGTTACTATGAATTTATAGAACTTCCTGCCGGAACTTACACTGTTTCAATGGAAACACCTCTTGGATTTACCAGTAATAACGAGGTTCAAGAAGTAATCGTTAATGGTCTTTCGTATGAAGTAAACTTTGAACTCATTGAAGGTGTAGCCGATAAGCTTAGTCATATATGGTGGTGGAAAGTTTATTTAGATGATCTTCGAAACGATGGACCTCGTGATGATGTATTCACAAAAGATGATGTCAATCTTTGGCTTCAAAGAGTCTTCGATCATTATTATAGTCGATTAGACAACTTTGCTATTCAGATTGAAAATGCGACCTATAAAGGTATGCCCGCTCAACCTTTAACATTTGATGATTTAGCTGTCATATTGCTCGATACTCATGAAGGTACTTATGAGTCGTATGCTCGGAAGAATCTGCTAATCAATTTGCTTAATATCGCATCAGGTAAGATGCTTCAAACAAAAGTAGTCACTGCTGACAGTGCCACAGCATCGCAGGCAATCACATACTTCTCCCGAGTTTATGAAGCAAATAAAAACGAAAGTAATTTTGAAGAACGCAACAATCTTATTGTCGCATATCTAAATTTACGTAATATGTTTATGGATCAGATGATATCAGCGGGAATAGTTCCATTAACAACTCCAAATGTTATGTATAAAGGTGCGACTGACGGTGATGATTTATTACCTACAGATTTTTCCTTAAACCAAAACTATCCAAATCCGTTTAACCCGACAACTCAAATATCGTTCAGTTTACCTGAGGCAAGCAATGTGAAGTTGGAAGTTTATAATATCAACGGTCAGGTAGTAACGACTCTTGCAGACGGACAGTTTGAAGCGGGGGTACATCAGCTTACTTGGGACGGCAGAGAGACAGCCAGTGGCATGTATTTTTACAAACTAACAACGAATAACTTCTCAGAGACGAAGAAGATGTTGTTATTGAAATAATAGACTCTTCAACAAGTTCAGAGTGACTTGAGTAGAGGGGGACGAATGCTGTAGCTACAGCATGACAAAAACCCGGTTTGTGTGATACGTTCACACCGCTGGGTTTTTATTATCTATATATTTATTATGAATTTATAAAAGTACTGGGAGTGGGAGGTCGGGTTGCGACGTAAGAGAGAGAGTGTCAACGAGTTATGTTTAAGCGGAGAGGCAGGGATTCTCCATGGTGTAATTTTTCAAGATATTGACTAACAACAAGATGCGAGATAAAACGTTGAAGTACATAGTTTTAGGTTTCTGATTGTTTGAGTTTGTTTTTGAAGGTTTTTGATGCTTTTTGAATGCAAGTTGGCAGAAATTTGTCAGAAATAAAATGGACTAGTACTCATAGGATTAAATCTTAAGCAAATTGAGTATGAGGCATAGCTAAATAAAAACGACTGGAAGAAACTAGTATTAAAAAAGGTTATTTTAAGAGAACCATCTTTTTCATTAAGGTAATATCATCAGTAAATAAACGATAAATATATATACCTGATGATAATTGATTTCCACTATCATCTGTTCCATTCCAAACTATTGTATGATCTCCAGCTGAATATTTTTGGTTGGTTAAAGTTCTAACTTTCTGACCAGCAATATTTATGATGTCAATTGTTACGTGATTTTTTTGAGGAATAGTAAATTCAATATTTGTAATAGGATTAAACGGATTAGGATAATTTTGATATAATTTAAATTCAGCAGGTAAGTTTTGAGTTACTTCATCATCTACATCTGTTGCAACTCTACCGAAGACATATAGTTCACCTTCAATACTACCGAGGACAAGATGATTACTTCCAACCGAAATTTGTCCACCTACTGGGAATTCCCATACTTTTTCTTCAGTGGTTAAATCAAAAGCAAATGTTGAATCTTGTGTTGCAACAAACAATAATCCATTGGCTATTACTGGAGGAGACCAAAATTGACTATCAGTACCGTATTTCCAGACAGATTTCCCAGTAAATTTATTGCAACAATAAAGTGAATCTTGATTGATATAATATACTCTATCATCACAAATAGCTGGAGTTAAACCAGGCATGGATTTAGTTAACCCAAGACTCAAAGAGCTTGGATATGGATGATTATTTGTCCATAGCACTTCATGGGTTACCATATCAACAGCAAATACATTATTTTGGTGCCCAAGAAAGATGATTTTATCCGTAGTATCAATTGCTGGACCTCCACCTATTTCTGACTGAACAGGATAAATTACAGTATTTCTCCAAGTAAGTTCTTTAGTCTCTATAGAAAGGTTAAAAATAGTACCAGCTTGCCATAAAAAAATTTCATTATTATACAACGATGGAGCTTGAAACTCATAATCCCCTGTTGGTGCTATCCAGATTATTTCGCCCGTATTTGCATCAGCGACAGTAAAACCGCCATAGGTACCAGTTATATAAAGTACTCTCCCCTCATAAACAACTGGACCAAGCTGTTTATACCATTGAGAACCAAAAGAATTACTCCATACTAAACTACCATCAGAAATATTAAACACATTTAAGGAACCTCCACCATAATTAGTTTGACAATAAACTAAGCCATTCCAATATGTAGCAGGATCTATGGTTGAGATTCCTGCAAAATTCCAATCCCAAATTATATCACTAGTTTCCATATCTATACATCTTATAGAAATAGTTGGATCAACTGGATTATTTTTCATCCGATTGGTTACAATTATTCGATCTCCAACAATTATTGGAGAATTAAACTCAAAAGAGTCAACTTGATATCTTCGTTGCCATTTGAGTTCAATAGGTAATGAAATTTGATCATTGACATTGTATCCAGTATGATGAGCACTATATTGATACATAGTCCAATCAGACTCACCCTCAAAAGAAGTATCCCCAGCAATTGCTTGTGTGAAAATTACTGATAGAAGTAGATAAATTGTAGCAAATATTCTAAAATAATTATTCATTATATAATTTAAATAATTCTCAATAATTGTAAAGAGTTTATTACATTATGATTGTTTTCTCAATTTCATAACCATATACTATCTTTTTTAAAATTACTGAAACATGCTGATTTGAAATAAGACTACTTGTTGATTGTTCATACACCTTAATCGTTAGATTAATTTCGACATCATTTATATGAGATTTTGGAATAATCAAAGCTCCTATAGGAGTATAAAATCTTCCATAATGTTCTTTAGTATCTTGATCTACCAAATCGATATCTTGAGTCTTGTTTAAATTAGGATATACAAAAAAAGCTGAATCTACTACTATTTTAACTTGTTGCTTAGAATTATCATTCAATTTAAAAGATACTCCAAAATTATAATAGTAGTTAGTGTTATCATAATCAAGGTTGCTATAAAAATCCTGAAGGTATTCATTAAAGTGAATGTCAGATATCAAAAATCTTAAACTACTACCATCTACTTCAACTTCTTGTTTCTTATAATCATAATACTGTAGCTCTATTCCTCTTTTCGGAGCAATCGAACAGCTTACAACAACCAGACAGGTTAAAATAATAGAGGAAAATGTAAAAATTATATTTACTGATTTTAGTTTATTCATATAATCATTTTCTTTTTTATTAGTCAATTTAATGCATAGGTGCATTTTGGCTAAAAATTGTCCAAAAACTATTTCCAGATTTAGTCGTGAAACTTATAGGTATTTTTTCAATAAGTTTATCTGAATTCAATTCATAAATAAATAAATTAAAAGATACGGCAATTTCTTTTTTATACTTTACAGGTAGATGAATTGGAGCAATTATTATAGTTGAATACTTGTGACCGTACTCTTTTTTATAAGTTGTAGAATTGTAAATCCAATCAAATGTATAAGAGTTTGTAGAATCAGGAAATGAAATATTTATTGATTTTACAAGTAATTTATATGCAATATTATCTACACTTTCATCTTCATTAAGTGAAACATGAAATTCATAATATCCATTTGTGCTAAAATCTAAATTATTGAAGTCAATAAAACTATATTTTGCTTCAGTGTATCCTGTATGGATCATAGGAGAGAAATAAATATCTACTCTTCCAATTTCTCGAGAAACATGTGAAGGAATTATAGTGCTGTAACTTCTAAATCCACAACCACCTTGAATACAAATTACAAAGAACAAGAGAATTATAATTAGACATTGTTTTTTATTCATTTAACTTTTCTATCAATTGATAAACTTTAGTCATAATATATATATATTATATGACTGTATTAAACAATTTAATACTTTATACTAATATGCATAATTATTCCTATAAGTATGATATAAAACATTTGCTGCAGCCTTAGGTAAGATAATTGGAATACCAGATTCAAAAACAACATGTTGTATCATTGTGAATGGATTCTGTAATCCACTACCAAAAAAGTCATTGTGGAGGTTCCATAATTCTGGTTTACTCCAATCTTTCAAAGTTTCTGCACCAAATTTGTCCGGAATACTTCCACCATCCAAGTGTGTATTTCCACCAAACCTTACCCCCATATTTCCATGATCTTCAGATGCTCTAACTTCTCCATTCTCATACATCACATCACTATACGGAGCGTCTGCAGTCGAATGCTCAACTTGAGAAGTTATAACTAAAGCTTTTAGTTCTTCAGGAGTAATAATTGTTAAATCAGGCTCACCAATTGCCTCCCAGAAGGGATTACCAGCTTTCTCTTTAATCTGTCGAGCTTGTGCCTCTAGTATAGTTTCTCCTCTAAATGGTTTTAATTTACCTAAATCTTCTCCAACTGTTAGCCAACTCATAGCACCTGAAAGAGTTGATAGATCGTTAAAATTGAATCCATCTGGACCGAAAGTACCAAACCCTAAATTTGCAGAGACTGGTGTACCAGAAATAAGATGTCCACCCATTGAATTCATTACAGAGCTAAAGGCACTACCCGCTATAGCTGAACCAGGTTTGGCAAGAACTCCTGGAGATGTTGCTGTAGCAGCTTGCGCTGGGGTTCCATTATAGATAGGAGCTGTTATACTTCCTACAACGCCGCCAACAGCACCATGTAGTAACATTTTTCCAAAACTAAATTCAGACCAATTACCTGATTGAGCAAATTGTAACGTATATGATCCCATACCAAAAGCAGCACCATATAAAAATGGAGCAGCTAAAAAGAAGAGGTTACCGTCAGGATCCTGCCCTAAAGTTGGATTATTTCCACCGTATAGGTATCCGTTGGTGAATTGCCCAGCTTTATCTATTGAACTAAAGTAACCTGTTTCAGGGTTATAGTACCTTGAACCAAAGTAAGTAAATTCAAAGTTACCATGTAAATCATGTTCTTTACCAGTAAACTTATATGGTGTATCATACGAACCAATTGCAACCGAAACTGCACCAAAAGGATGATAGTAAATTGATTGAGCGACTAATGTTTTTGTAGATGCTGTTGGAGTAGAATGTAAAATTGCCCGTGGAGAGCCGATTTGGTCACGCATGTAATAATATAATTTGTCATTGTCATTATTTTTATATGAAGCAATCATCCCTTCTTGAGAATTAACAAATGTTTCTAAGATATTATCGTTTTCATCGAAAGTCGCAAGCAGAACACCATTATCGTAAAGATAATAAGTATGTGTCGTAGCAGTTTTCAAGCATTGTTCTCCACCAGACCCTAATGCTTGAATTCCTCCACCACCTAAGTCAATAGTGCTCATAGATGAGTTTTCACTTTGAACAGTTAAGTCGGTAGAACCAGCACCTAAAAGAAGGTCAAAAGGAGGGTCAATAACACCACCACAATCATCCCAATATTTATACGTGAAATCTTTAGATATTCTCATTCCGGTTTCATCATACGCCATTGTCAAATAATCATAACTTGTAGCACTCGCAGTAGCTGTAAATTTTGAATAATACATCAAATTTCGATAATCATAAAACATTTGAGTTATTTTCTTTGATGGATCAGAAAGCATATTACCAATTACGTCATAGGTGCAATTTGAAATCATTCCAGTATAATTTAATAATCGGGAAGAACCAGGATCAACAATACTTGTATCAGTTTCATACGTATATACTATCGTATCATTACCCGCATAAAGTGTATCTCGATTGCCTAGTCGGTTATAAGTATATTCTCTATCTAAATTATCATCATCAATATTATCAGCAAATGTCAACCAAGACAATTTGTTATAATGATATGAATAATCATTATTTAAAATGGTTGAACCATTTGAACTTCTACTTTTGATAGTTGCCACCCGTCCATTAAAGTACTGGTTTGCTGTATCGTCTACATATTCTAAACTCAATCCAAAATGGAGTGAATCTTCACCAGAACCATTGTTCTGGGCAACCATATTTAAGGTATCGCCTATACCAATGACCATTCCACGAGTATCATAGGAATACTTAATAACTTGGGTAGTATCATCGTAATGAGTAGAAGTTTGGAAATCAAAGTAATGACTTACACCATATCTAGCAATATCAACAGAACCATCAATATTATATTCGTACTCAGCAAACTTTTCATCTCCTATTAAACCATTTTCGATAGATTTGAGTTTGCCATTATTATAATATTTATATAAAAAAGTTCGACTATCAGTAGTTGCAGGCCAGTATGGATAAAATTTCATTAACTTAGTTGATCCATCAATTTTGTTATAAACATGTTTAATTGCTTTAAGTGTCGGCCATGCAGGAGATCGGAAGAGCACACGTCTGAACTCCAGTCACACTGATATATCTCGTATGCCGTCTTCTGCTTGAAAAAAAAAAACATAAAAAACAAAATAAAAAAACAAAGAAAAAATAAAAAAAAAACAAAATAAAATCACTCACGGATCAGAGTACGTAACAC
>CALCCW010000246.1:0-7314 GCA_937900185.1 uncultured candidate division Zixibacteria bacterium
GCAGAAGACGGCATACGAGATATATCAGTGTGACTGGAGTTCAGACGTGTGCTCTTCCGATCTGGTAAGTATTTCTATTCCATCGGCAATTGTTTTTACCGGATAGATATGAAACTTTTTTTGTTTGACCGCTTCTATAATATCGGGACGCAGCATGAGATCATTAATGTTTCGATGAGGTATCATTACACCTTGGCTGCCGGTTAAACGTTTGCTTTTACATACATCGTAATAACCTTCAATCTTATAGTTGGCTCCGCCAATAGGTTGAATCTCTCCTTTTTGATTTACTGAACCGGTAACCGCAATCCCCTGCTGAATTGGAATATTTCCAAGCGATGATAGGATTGCATAAATTTCTGTGGATGAAGCCGAATCACCATCTACTCCTGAATATGACTGTTCAAAAGATATAGATGCCGTCATTGAAAGAGGTTTGTTTTGTGCAAACATCATGCGTAAATATCCTGATAAAATCAAAACACCTTTATTATGTGTTGGTCCTGAAAGGTCTGATTCTCTTTCAATATTAATAACACCTGCTTTACCAAGTGATGTATTCACCGTGATTCGTGTCGGTCGTCCAAAAGAATATTCTCCCAAAGAATAAACTGATAAGCCGTTTATTTGCCCGACAGTTTTTCCTGTAACTGACACCATAATAGTATCTTTGTCAAACATTTCTTGAATCTTGCCTTCTACAAGATTAACTCGTAATCTTTGATTGGCTAAGGCACAATACACATCAGCTCGCGAAACAATTTTTTTCTTTTTTTGAGTTGCACAGTAATCTGCTTCACGTACAATATCAGCAATTCCGGTAAATTGAGTTGTTATTTTATCACGAGAACCTGAAAGTTTTATACCATACTCTGTTACTGCTTGTAAACCGGATATGTCGAATGTTTTTAATTGTTCATCTAAAATAATTCTTTTAATAAACTGATAATAATTATTAAAATTACTCTTTGTTGCTTTCATTGTGCTGTCAAATTCTGCTTTTACTTTAAATACTTTTTTAAAATCAGGGTCCATTCGCATTAAAAGATTATAAATATGTGCTTCACCTATTAAAACAACTTTCACATCCAAAGGTATCGGTTCCGGTTTGATTCCGGCACCTGCCATCATATAAAATGGATCATAACCCGCAATTTGTATCTCTTTATTTCTCAAAGCTCTTTTAAGCTGCAGCCACATTCCTTGTTCTGAAAGTAAATCAAGTGCATCTATAATATAAAAACCGCCCGACGCTTTAAGCAGTGAACCTGAAAAAATACGGGAAAAATCTGTTCGCCAATATCCAAATCTGTCAACGACACGTTCTAAGGAGCCGAACATATTTTTATATGACGGTGATTTTTCTGATATAATTGGAACCAATTCTGTTGTTGAATTATCTAAGATGACATTGACAGAAAACTCTTCAAATGGTTCACGTTTCCGATATGGAGGTGGTTCTTCCTCACCTCGACGAGGCTGTGCTTCACGAAACCTATCAAGATCATCAAGCAGAGCTTCTTCAACTTCATCTAAATAGATAAGCACTTTTTCAATCGGATATCTCTTTTTCAGAAGATTTATTTTATCCATGATAAGAGGTGAAACAATTGTCAGTTCAAGTTTCCCTAAAGCATCATCTAACTTGTTTGTCAATTTTTTTGATTCAACAGTTACAACATCAAATTCTCTGCGAAGCGAATCCCAAGTTCTTCTCAGTTCATCTAATCGTGATGGGGAAAATTTCCCTTCTTTGGAAAGCCGTTCCAGTTTATCCAATGATGAAGGTTCTTCATCTACGAGCGGTTGTATTTCATTCCGAATTCCTGTTCCTGCTTGAATTTGAACCATAACAAATCCGGTTTCGGTAAGTTTTTCTTCAAATTTATTTATAATTTCTTTTTGTCTGCCTTCAAATTCCCGCATAATTCTACTTTGGCGATCTTTGAAATCTTCTGAAATAAAGATTTTTGGGATTGCTTTTCGAATTGAATTTATCAGATAACCCATATCTTTTTTAAAACGGCATCCTTCACCTGCATTAAATATCAAAACCTTAGGGGCATCTTCATTTTTAAAATTATGCACATAGCAAATATCTTTTAAACGAGGTTCTTTATGTTCAAGCTGTTCTAAAAGATGCTGAATCGTTGATGTCCGACCCGTGCCAACAGGTCCGGTTACAAATATGTTATAACCGCTTGATTTAATATCAAGCCCCAGTTTGATTGAATTTATTGCATTTTCCTGCCCTATTATTTCCAAACAGGGGTTAATGGAATCTGAAGATTTCGTTTTTGCTGGGGTAAAACTAATTTGGTAGTCGAGTTCTTTATCTGTGAGTTCTTTATGTTTTTTCAGAGTTATTTGTTTTTTTCTCGGCATTATATCTCCATTTATTTTATGTAAGATTTAATATAAAGTACTCATATTTAGTTGTAAAACTAAAAATAACGTCAAGAATATGTATCACACTAAGTTAGTTTTTCCATACATAGTATTATAAAAAATAAATTCAAAAAAGTGTAAATTTGTGATACAAACTAAGTGCTTCAACTACATCACATTACATTCCTTGTCTTTGTAACACGTTCAAAGGCAATAAGTTCACATTACTTGACAGTTTGTTGAATCTGTGTATATTCAAACCTGTTGTTTTTTAGCATTGCACATTGAATTGGCGATATCGTCTAACGGTTAGGACCGGCGGTTCTCATCCGTCAAATAGGGGTTCGATTCCCCTTATCGCTAATTTAAAAGGATTGTGGAGAGTTTTTTTGTCTTGGTTGTCGAAAAAATTTCTCCACTTTTTCTATTAATTGCGAAATTATTTAAAAATATGATTGTCAAATTTTCAACAATACTCTAATTTCTCTCCAAAAGTAGGGAAGGTCTCGCTTTTGAGACCTGCCCTTTTTAATATGTATTAAAATTTGTAAAACGAATCTGGGTAGCCCACCCGACCGGCTTGTTGATAAAGCCTCTAAAGGTGTCGTCGGGAACCCTTTCCCGACGATTAAACAGTCAGGAAAGGGTTCCTGACTGCTCAAGTTGTGACAATTTGGACTTTTTCAACAAGCCCGACCATTTATCTGTCAGTTCACAATTCACGTTCCGTGAATCAGGAACCGACAGAACGATAATGTTGTATATCAATCGGTCTATTTTTTCTTGCGAATGAGGTATAGATTAATTTTAATTAAATTAATTATGCTATTATATTGATGTATTATTAAATAGGAGGAAGTAATAATGTTTGAATCACTCACACTTGTTACAATGAATATTTCAGTAATAACAGGTATTCTTTTAGGATTGGTACTACATTTTAAATACGAAAGACCTAAATCAGTAATTGGTCGGTTTTTAATATTAATTGGTTTTGCCCTTGCCCCTGTTACAGGAGTTAACACCTTTATTATAGCAGAAGGTCCAATTGAAGGACCTTTAAATGGACTATGTCTATCACCTTTTCTTTTTAGTATGTGTCTAACAATGTTGATATGCTTTATATATCGAGATAGCAAACTAAAAAGAAGTATAAATTAGTATTAAAAAAAAACATACTAAAGAAGAGGTTGAAAAAAACAAAAATTTACAACTATCATGTCGGTTCTTGAAGTCGCAAAGTTCGTATAGGCGAATGGACTGACATTTAACATTGAGAGACAACCTCTTATCGAAGTATGCTCTGTTAAAAATGATAACTAACAATTAGTTTAGATTTTGATGAACGAATTGAAATATTGCTTAGTTTCTTCTCGCCAAAGCGGAAAAACAATTCCGCTACCAAAACCCCTACTCCGGCTCCCGTAATTACATCTGTCGCATAATGTTTTGATGCTTGGATTCGTGAGAATGCAACAAAACTTGCCCAGCCATAACAACTGAACGACTTGAACAACTGCCACTTACGAGAAACATTTTTATCTCTCATTATAAGAGAAAGTCGTTTATTAAAATAATGCATCGAGAAAAAAGCCAATGATACGTGACCTGAGAAAAATGAAAGTTTGTCTTCACGCTCAAATAGTTCAATTTTTAAATCCTGATCATAATAGTATGGTCTTTCACGGGCAATAACACCTTTGAAAAGAGAAGTAACACCCGCAGTTGCCATAAGTCCGGTTGAGAAAAGATACATATCCTGTAATAACTGTTTCTTTCGATTATTATTATAATATCTATAATCTGCCGCAAAAAGAAAAGTCATCCCGAGAACAGGGGTCAATATTACTCCTTGTGTATTATCTAAAAAATTAGTTTTACGACAATTTATTGACAAATCACCGCCAATGTGCTTTTGAAAATAGCTATCAAAAAGTATTGGTCCCTTAATGAGTGAGTTTCGTGACTCAGTAACCGAATTTTCTGACAAAAATCCAATTACAGCGATACCAACAGAGCCTCCGCCAATTTTTAACAATTTTGATTTAGGCAAATATGATTCAGCAGATATGGGGATAGAACTGCTGACGACTAACATAAAGAAAATAAGAAAGATAAGATTTTTTTTCACTGGTATAACTAATACCTGTTGATACAAATTGTCAACAACCAGAATCTGCTCTCATTATATATAGTTTGACTTTTCCACAATTATCGGTATATTCGCATCAATGAAATCCAACTCCAGCCAACTCAAATATACCGTATTATACGTAATTCTCTATCAAATTTTTATAAATGTTGATATTGCTTTTGCCCAAAGCGGAGCAAATTCTGTTTTTCGCACCGACCGTATAAATGCTTTAGTTTTTGTTTTAATTTTTTCGGCTTCAATTCTTCTTTATACAAAATGGGCAAGACAAGGAAAATCTCTGTTTTTACGTAAAATTCCGGGGCTTGATGCTATCGAAGAAGCTGTTGGACGTGCCACCGAAATGGGTCGTCCTGTTTTATTTGTTCCGGGAATTGCTGAACTTGATGAAATCGAAACTATTGCCGGTATTTCAATTTTAGGCAGAGTTGCCAAAATTACCGCACAATACGAGACTCCGCTTCATGTTCCTGTTCGGTATCCCTTAGTATTGGCAGCAGGTCAGGAAGTTGTAGAACAAGCGTATCTTGAAATGGGTAAAAAAGATTCTTATGAGAAAGATACTGTCCAATATGTTGCAGGTGAGCAGTTTGCTTATACCGCAACGGTAAACGGCTACATGATGCGGGAACGTCCTGCTACAAATATATATATGGGAGCATTTTTTGCTGAATCACTTCTTTTGGCAGAAACAGGTAATGCCGCAGGTTCAATCCAAATTGCCGGTACTGCCCGTCCGGAACAGCTTCCTTTTTTCATTGCAGCCTGTGATTATACTTTGATGGGCGAAGAATTGTATGCCGCCTCGGCTTATCTTTCACACGAACCTATTATGCTTGGTGGCTTAAAAGGGCAGGATTTTGTAAAAATTTTGATTGGGGCATGTATTATTATTGGTACGATATTAGTTTCGTTGGGATACGGTGAATTTTTTGTAAATTTATTCACGGCTGTTTAAGATGTTAATTGGAGTTTCTATATAAATGAAAACTACTGTACCTGTTCTTGTTGCTTTTTTATCAGGTTTAATATTAGTAGTATCTTTCTTTTTTGATGACAAGAACTGGCTTGGATTATTAGGTCAGGAACTCAAAATTTGGCTGACTATTGTTGCCGGATTCACTCTTTTATTAGGAGTAGTTTCTATCACGCGGGTTAACTGGTCAGCAGTACAACGAAAAAAAGAGGGATGGAAATTTAAAATCCTTACCTTGATTGCTATTTTTGCAATGGCTATTCCATCGGTTCTCTCCCCTGACTGGTCTATACGTTTTGGTCGTAACGAAGGTTCAATTTATGACTGGCTTTTTCAATATTTGATGTCACCAATGATGGCAACTATGTTTGCCACTTTAGCTTTTTATATCGCATCAGCAGCCTATCGGGCATTTCGTGCCAGATCTGCTGAAGCTACCCTATTGTTAGTAACTGCTACTTTGATAATGCTCTGGCGTGTTCCAATGGGTGAATGGTTCTTGAATCTCTTCCCATGGATTGACATTCCTTATTTGTTAAACACATATATTATGGGAGGTATTAATATGGCGGTACAACGTGGTATTATTATCGGAGCAGCATTAGGGGCAGCATCAATGTCACTCCGTATTATTTTAGGCATTGAACGAACCTATATGGGAAAAGGGTAAATTATGTCTATATGGAATAAATTAGAAAAAATGGATCGTAGATGGGTCTACCTTATGGTAGCTATTTCTGTTGTAATTCCATTTCTGTTTCCAATGACTTTACCTATCTCTATCACCCCTGAAGCTCAAGCTGTGTATGACACAATTGATGCTCTCCCCGACAGTTCCACGGTTATGCTTGTTTTTGACTACTACCCATCAACAATTGCTGAATGTGAACCAATGGCAATAGCAGCTTTACATCAGTTCTTCAGTAAAAATATCAAAGTAATAACTCTTTCAAATATTCCGTTAGGCGGTCCATCAATGGCGGAAACAATTACACGCATGATGGCGAAAAAATATAACAAAAAATATGGTGTTGATTTTGTAAACTTAGGCTACAAGGCAAACTATGTAGCGGTAATGTCAGGCATGGGACAATCAATAGAAGATATTTTCCCGACCGATAATTCCGGTACTCCGTTATCTGAGCTGCCTTTGATGAAACAAACAAAAAACTATGATGATATTTCTTTCTTATTTGAAGTTGCCGATAACGCTACTGCTGATTATTGGGTATCTATTGTAAATGCTCAATTTGGTGTTCCGATGGTATGTGGAACTACAGCAGTATCTGCTCCAAAATATTATGCTTTTATAGCATCAGGACAATTCAAAGGACTACTTGGCGGGATGAAAGGTGCCGCAGAGTATGAAATTTTAGTTGGTAAAAAAGCCGATGCCGTAACCGGTATGTCTGCTCAATCATTAGTACATTTATTAATTATATTTTTAGTGCTGCTTGGCAATATTAGTTTCTTTATTGGTCGTAGAAAATCACAGGGTACAGCATGAGCGGTATAGAAATTTTTCAACTTTGGCTAATGGCGTTTGTAACGCTTGCTTTGTTCTCATTTATGTACAAAGACAATCCGTTTTATCGTATTGCTAGATCGGAAGAGCACACGTCTGAACTCCAGTCACACTGATATATCTCGTATGCCGTCTTCTGCTTGAAAAAAAAAAAACGGAAAAACAAAAAAAGCAGAAAAAGCAATGTAAGTAATGTAACTATATATACATTTCTAATCTTCATCGACATCATCTATCTCTTCTACCACCACCATCTCACTCTCTAATATCTCC
>CALCCW010000247.1:0-3130 GCA_937900185.1 uncultured candidate division Zixibacteria bacterium
TAATCATCCGGTGTAATGTTGTTGATAACATCTTGTGAAGGGTTAAAAAAAAGTTTAAACCGGGCATTGTCGTTCGCCGGGTCATGATAAAAGCCATACGACTGTTCTTGTTTCAGATCAATGATCTCATCATACTCTTTGTTTTTGCTATTGGGCTTGGTACTTTGTACATTATTGTCGGAACATTTTCTTCTGCAATAAATTCATTGCCGGGGGCAGGGGGATGGATGGAAACCGTCAAGAAATTCTTTGGGTTTGTACTGCTTATGATGGCTCTGTTTTTCTTGCGTACTATCTTGCCCGAATATATTTTAGTCATCTTAACAGGACTTTTACTGCTTGCTCTTGCTGTATTTGGCGGAGGTCTTGATAAGCTTTCTGCTGAATCACCTTTCTTTGACAGATTAAAGAAATTTATCGGGATTATAGCATTTATAACTGCTATCTATTTACTCGGTGGAAGTTTATTGACGAATGGATTTATTCTGCCCAAGATGTCATCTGTCGGATTAAGTGGAGCCTCTGAAGAAAAAGCAACAATTGATTGGGAAACAGATTTAGAGTATGGACTCAAACTGGCAAAACAAACAGGTAAACCTGTTATCATTGACACGTGGGCAACATGGTGTGCCAATTGTAAAGTTTTAGATGAAAAGACTTTTCATGACAAAAGTGTAGTAGATGAATCCGCACGTTTTGTAGCTTTAAAAATTCAACTTGAAAAATCTGACTCGCCTGAATCAATAGAGTTTATGAAACGATTTGGAATAAAATCATATTCTCTGCCGACTGTGTTGATTTTAGATTCAAACGGAAATGTGAAAAAGATACTAATTGGAGTTGTAGGTCCGGAAGATATGTTATCTGAAATGCAAAAAGTGAAATAAAGTAATTTTAAAAAACTAATGAAACGTGCATGATATAATTTTTGCACGTTTTTTTTTATTTCAAAAAATTTGTTATAGATACTTGACTGGAAAAATGCATCTAACTATATTTGTTTTTATAAAAGTTTAATTATTAACATAGTGAAAAAATATGTCGCCTAAGATGAAAAATAAAACCGTAATAGCAGTTTGTATTCAAGAACCTCAAGAAGATGGTTCCTCTATGGATTTTGGTGCAATAGTTGGAGATAATCTTCGCTTTTTACACCAAGCATTTATCACAGATACTATTATGAGTGCTTCTATAATACAAGATGCCGATATCCGACTTTATTTTGTTGATGTTCCCGAAAGAAAAAAATTAGTAAAAATTGTAACCGATTATGTAACAAAACAAACCAAAGATATTGAACCGACATTCATTAAAGAACGATTCAAAAAAGTAAAACTTGCCAAAGAACGTTGGGGAGTTAGAATTGAAAATATATTTGATGACTGTTTTAAACAGGGGTATGAAAATGTCTTGGTTATCGGAAGCAGGACTCCAACGGTTTCATCTGATATGGTTAGCTCAGCATTGCTTTTATTAAAAAACTCCGACGCTGTTTTCGGACCAACTCCTGAAGGTCGTTATTATATAATAGGTATGTCAGGTAAACAACATTTACCTCTTTCACAATTTGACTGGAAATCACCGTCAATCTATCTTGATGTTGTGAACGGACTCAAGGAAAAAGGTCTCAAATGGAAAGAACTTGATATTTGGTACTGTGTTGAACAAATAGAAGAACTTGAAATGGCAGTTCGGGACATCAATCAGTTTAGACTGCAGGGTGATGAAGTAACTTCGCATGAAACCGAAAAAGTTCTCGAACGGATATTTTCAAAATTAGAACGTCAGGAATAAAATTGTGGAAAGAGAACTGCAAAAACTATCATGGCTGACTATCCAAAAACTGGTTCCGTCTCAAATTGATACTATTATTTTTCCGGTCGGTACGGTTGAAGCACATGGCTCAACATGTATCGGTACCGATAATTTGATTCCCGAGACAATTGCTTTAGGTGTTGCCGAACGTCTTAATGCTTTGGTTGCTCCTACTGTTAATTACGGCATTACTAAATCGCTTTATCGTTACAATGGCGGTTCTACTATTAAACCTGAGACATTTCAATTATATGTCCGAGATATTCTTGATTCATTTGTAGACAGCGGATTTAAAAATGTAATTCTTATGAACGGTCACGGCGGCAACAATGCCGCTCTCAAACCGGTTGCCTATGAATTCCATAAAGAGAAATCAGCTAATATAGCAGTAATCCATTGGTGGGAATTATGCGGCAAAATGACCGACGAGTTTTTTGGTCATGTTGGCGGACATGCCGGTACTGATGAAACTGCTATGGTGCAGGCTATTGATGAAAACCTCGCTGACAAATCTACGTATGACCCTGAACTTGCCTATACCTTTAAACCGGGAGCTGATGTGTATCCTGTTCCCGGATCGATTCTTTTGTATAAAGAGGGAGAGGGATACCCGAACTTTGACGTCAAGCAGGCAAAAGAATACAGTATCAAAGTTATAGACACAGTCGGTGATTTTTGCGAAATGGTGCTTGGTCGCTGGAAAAAATTCGGTCTGTAGAAACAAACACCCCTTAACCGACTCTTAAAAAAGGGGAAATGACAATTATAAAAACATAAAAAAATGTCATTCCCATGAAAATGGGAATCCAGCTTTTTTGAACTTTTTCCTTGTAATTTCATCACACTCACAACGTTACAGCAAAATGGGTTCGTTTTTTGAAATAGCGTTTATTTTAACACCCCTTAACCGACTCTTAAAAGAGGGGAAATGACAATTATAAAAACATAAAGGCTGACAAAAAATATAATTGAATTGTGTAAATTATATTCATATCAGATACAACTTTACCGTTACTGACTCCCCTCTTTTAAGAGGGGTCGGGGGTGTTTTTGTTTATTTTCAAAAAATGGGTTCGTTTCGCATATAAAGGGAACCTAAAACTTCCAATTTCGCCAAATTTCTCTACTTAAGCAATTCTCCAACATGCGGTTAGGGTGAAATGGCTTTGCCTGAAAAATGGCTTAAAGCCATTTTCGTTAATATTTTTTGTAGTGTTTTTGTGCATAGGATTTTTCTTTCATAATTTATGAGTTCATAGTAAGGGATGTGATGCGAATTAGGGGAGAGTTTGTAAGGAAAATGTAACAACTGTCA
>CALCCW010000248.1:0-13487 GCA_937900185.1 uncultured candidate division Zixibacteria bacterium
TAGATGATTATTTTTTTATGATGATTTTTTGATTTTTATATTTTTTTTTTTTTTTCAAGCAGAAGACGGCATACGAGATATATCAGTGTGACTGGAGTTCAGACGTGTGCTCTTCCGATCTGACATTTGTTAATGGTTTAGGTCTTACATGGAATCCCGGAGAAAGAGTTCAGGCTTATACTCATCCTCTTTGGATGTTAGTTTTATCATCTATTTATTTTTTTACTCGTGAAGCATTTTTTACAAGTATATTTTTATCATCTTTAATTTCTATAATCGCCGTATCTCTTTTTGCCTTTAGGTTAGCCTCTTCCAAATTTGCCGCAATTGGAGGATTGTTAGTATTTACTTTATCTAAAGCGTATATAGATTATAGTACTTCAGGGTTGGAAAATCCTCTTTCGCACCTACTTGTTATTCTTTTTTTCATAATTTACTTGACTCCCAAACTGAGTTTGAATCAATGGAAGTATTTAACTTTTCTTGCTTCACTAATTGGCTTAACTAGACCGGACCTTCTTTTAGTAGTTGCTCCGGTTTTAGGGTTTGATATGTGGAAGCAAAGAAACTGGTACTCTGTAAAAATTTTGATCGTCGGTTTTTCTCCATTGATAGTTTGGCATTTATTTTCTCTTTTTTATTATGGATTCTTATGGCCCAATACTGCTTATGCAAAACTTGGAGCAGGGGTTGAAATGTCTACACTTGTTGTTCAAGGTTTTCAGTATCTTCAAGTTTCTCTTTTGAATGATCCTCTTACAATCATTATTCCAATAATTGCTTGCATAGCATCTATAGTTAGTAAAAAAAGACCTCTCATTCTTATTGCAATTGGAATGATGTTTTATATCCTCTATGTAGTGAGGGTAGGAGGTTGTTTTATGAGTGGGCGTATGCTTACAGTGCCACTGCTTTTAGGTGTAATTATTCTGAGCCAACTAAAGATAACTTGGTCTCAAAGAAGTAAATGGGCTATATTAGCTTTAGTGCTATTGATTGGTTTAATGATGAGTAAATCTCCACTATATACTACTTCTCAATATGGCGGTGAAGTTGAAGAGTCAAAGTTTGGAAACGGTATAGTTGATGAACGTGGTTGGTACTTTTCCGGTGCCGGTCTGTTAAACGCAAATGGCAAAAATATGCCAAATCACAGATATGCTTTGTTAGGTCGGAGACAAAATGTACCTGTAACAGTTCGTTCAACAGTTGGTTACTATGGCTACTTTGCCGGTTCTGATACTTATATTATTGATATTTGTGGGCTTGGCGATGCTTTACTCGCTCGTCTTCCTTTAGATAAATTGCAAAAATGGCGAATAGGTCACAACTTTCGTTCAGTTCCTGAAGGCTATGTAGCAACTGTTAGATATCGTAAAAATCTTCTTGTTGACCCATCTTTGAAAGCATATTACAGTCATCTCTCTATAATAATTAGTAACCCGTTATTTGATGCTAATAGAATTCAAACGATAATAAAAATGAATCTTGGACAATATGATAGTTTACTTTATCAGTATTCAAACCCAAATTGATTATTAACTTATAACAACTTTTTAAATAAAAAAGAAAATATAGATAAGGAACAATAAAAAAATCGGGGTGAGTCGGTTTGAACCTCCGGCATCTTGCTCAAAGCAAGTGCGCTACCGGATATCTCTATTGATTATTCTTGGTAATTAAACTTAATTCCACTTCATCATAAGTACACAAATCGGGATAAAGTTCAGTACATTGAAATTTACCTAAAATTGGATGATTTCCAGTTTGCCCAATTAAATAAACTTTTCCATACGATTTATTGTTTATTAATAAATAATTATGAAGATCAACATATTCCAAATTAAATGATTCATCAATTAACAATACTAATTGAAGCATTGGATCAGGCTGAATTAATAATTTTTTATTAACAACAGATAAAAGTCGTTCGTAAGAAGTTGCTCCCTTTCCGCTTTCTAAAACTCTAGAAATTTGATATGCAGAACGCCACTCTTCATTTCCGATTAAAATATCGATATCCCTATCATCTATTGTATATTTATCCATTAAGTATTCTAAGCAAGGTCTTTCATTAGAATGTAAAGTTTCTTTGATTTTTAGTCGGAATCCAATACCTACACTTTGTTCACTATCCCTCATAGCACATTTCGCTAAAACACAACCGGCAAGTAATTCATACCCTTGTTTGAAGTCAAATCCCTTAGGATGAGTTCTTAAATATGATTCAACTTCATCAATTCTATAAAGTGCAATTGTTTCTTTCATTTCTCCCTAAATATTTAAAATTATTTGTAGATAATTGCAATAAAAAAAATCGGGGTGAGAGGATTTGAACCTCCGGCATCTTGCTCCCAAAGCAAGCGCGCTACCGGACTGCGCCACACCCCGATTAAGGAAACTCATAATACAGCTTGATTTACAATATGTCAAGATGATTATAAAAGACATCTGTTTTTATAGTTTTTGCCTATATTATGAGCATACTTCGGCTTTGGTGCTGTGTCGCAAAAGACAATGTTAGTTCACAAACCTGCTTTGCGGGTTCAGGAACTAACATAACATGGTAAAAATTTTCCGAAACCAGATAGCGGCTTGTTGAAAACTTTTTTTTAGTCACAGCAATGACAGGATTTTGGATTTTTTAACAAGTCGAGTAGAGAGAGGGGAAAAGGCTACTTTTTGGTTGCGTAAATTTCTATTTCACTTACATTTAACAATTATGGCTAAAAAAAACCTGATTGGATATACTCTCGCTGAATTAGAGCAGCTGATGGTTGATTTGGGAGAAAAAAAATACAGAGGAGGACAGCTGTTTAAATGGCTCTATCGAGACCATCAGACCGAATTTGAACTGATGACCGATTTTAGCAAAGAACTTCGGAACAAACTTGATGAAAAGTATGAATTTAAAACTTTAGAGCTTTTACATACGCAAGTTTCAGAGGACGGCACTCAAAAATTTCTGTTCAATTTAAATGATAATCTTCCGGTTGAAACTGTTCTTATTCCTGATTTTGGTTCAGAACGAAAAACTGTCTGCATTTCATCACAGGTCGGGTGTGCGGTCGGATGCGGTTTTTGTGCTACCGGTCAAATGGGTTTTAAAAGAGATTTGACTGCGGGCGAGATAATAGGACAGCTTATATATTTAAGGGAAGAGTACGGTGTAGATTCTTTTTCAAATGTTGTTATGATGGGGATGGGAGAGCCATTGGCTAATTTTGATAATGTCATAAAAGCCGTTGAATTGATGTTAGCACCGACAGGTATGATGCTGAGCAGGAAAAAAGTGACAGTGTCCACGTCGGGATATTCTCCAAAAATTAAAAAATTAGCAGATACCGGACTAAATGTCTGTTTAGCTATATCACTGCATGCCGCCATACAGGAAAAACGAGTAAAAATAATGCCGATAGCGGAAACTTTCGGTCTTAAAAAATTAATGACAGCAGTTCGATATTATGCAGAGAAAAGTCGAACTCAAGTGATGTTTGAGTATATAATATTTGATAATTTTAATGATACAATGGAAGATGTACTTGCTTTGGCAAAATTAGTACGTGGACTTTCATGTAAGATAAATCTGCTTGCATATAATCCGGTAGAAGGGTTAGATTTTAATCGTCCCTCTGAAGATAAAATGCATTGGTTTGGCGGACAACTTGCTCCAAGAGTGCCTGTTGTGACTGTCAGAAAAAGCAGAGGTCGTGATATTGATGCTGCCTGTGGACAACTTGCGGCAAAACAAAGATAAGGAGAAAATTGATGAATAGATTTTTGAGTATTACTCTAATGGTTGTAATTATTTCAATGCCTTTATCTGCTTTTGCAGAGAAAGGTGATGTCAGTGTAGGTGATGTTGGTATTTCAAATTTAAAATGGGGCGAGCAAACTATTAATGTTGAGTTGGAAAACAAAACTGAACTCCTAAAATTTATCGTTACAAATATAGATGCATCATTTGAAGGGGTGTATGAAAATCCTGGGTTTCGAGCAAAATCAGTCTATATTTTGGAACCTCTTCAATCAATAACAATTACACCTGAAATATTTATCCCCGGTAATTACGGCACTGCTACTCTCCAACTTAATTTATATGATGTTGTTGACACTTTAGATGAATTGATGCCTTGGCATAAATTTTATGAACAACCATTTATTATCAAATTTCGTCCCTCTGATGAAATTCTTCCATACTTACAAGAAAAAATTACATTTCCTCCTCGGGTAGATGTTCATCCATTTTTTAATAATGAATTTGTTCGACTGCTTCTTACTCTCTTAGATGAAGGAAAAACAATTGAGGAGATTGCTGATTTGAATAATTGCGATACGACTTTCGTAATGAGCCAAATTAAAATGCTCTTGGCACATAAGTATCTTGCAGTAAGTAAAGATTCCTATAAAATACAATTTCCAATTATTACAAGAAAAGAAGCAGAGGATGGGAAAAAAATTGCAGATGTAGCATCAGATAAATTGGCAGCATTGTTAAAACAAAATATCAGCGGTTATCATGCTGTTCTCGATTCTCTTGTTGCTGCGAAAGCAATTCCAAAAGACAGCAATGATTTTATTTCCGGTGCGACACTGTTGTATAAGCCGACCCCGATTATTTCTACATTTGTTTTATGGTTTGAATTAGGCAAAGATTTTATAACCCGTTCGGCTCCATTGCTTATCTATGATGGGACAGATATTTGTAATGCAGGTATTTTTCAGTATATGTATATGGTCGACGGTGGGAAGTTTTTGAACGGTTCTCAGTTTTTTGGTCTTTTTTATGGTGCTGATGCTTTTTCATTGATGTTCTCAGAAGAACCCCTGCAAATCAATTGTAAAGATAATTTTCAGAATATGCCGCCTCAAAGAGCAGGTATTTGGACATACAACCGTGAAAATCTACCTGAATATTATATTGCCGATACTGCCGATATTCGTCCATTAATTTCAGTGATGACAAAAGGAAGTGAAGGAATAATAAAAGAAGCATATGACGGTTTAAAGAAAAATAGTTTTGCTCATGGTCATAACAAAGTATATATAGGACACCGTTATTGGATGTGGAATTTGATAGCAACTCTTACATTAGAAAAGTTATTCAAAAATGGTACACTTACAAGACATGAAAAGACTTTCTATCAATTTGATAAACTTACAGGACGTTAACAAGTGAAAAAAATCAGTATTTTTTTTATTCCTTTTTTGATGCTTCTCATATATACGGGATGTGGTGAGAAGAAAATTAATAGAGATTATATCCCGATGTTAAAAGGGAATTTGTATAAACTACAAATGGCAGTGAAAGATAAAAATATATCTCAAATAGATTCTTTGCTGTCTGTGAAAGTCCTTAGTAAAAAACAAAGTTCTGATTCATTACTTCGGTTTGTGTATGGCGGTGATAATAGTTTTGATTTTGTGCAGTTTGGAAATGCTGAAATTGTTTATACAAATAAAAAAGCTCGGATTGATTGTTATATTATGGACAGTACAAGTTCTAACGACCGTCCGGTAGTTTTCTTTTTAGAATACGATCATGATTTGTGGCTGTTTACATCGTTTGCCGATCGGCTTCAATCAGACAGTATGAAATTAGATTAGTTAAAATTACAGTTCCAAAAAAAAGCCCGCATAAGCGGGCTTTTTTGGGTTATATATTTCAAATTTATAATTCGGCTTTTTTCATGCCTTTTGAGAGCATTGATGAATACTCAGAACCGGATTGAATTATTTCAACCGCACGTTTGATTGTTTTATCGGTTGGAAGAATGACCTGTTCATAGACACCTCGTTCACCGGCTATTGAGGAAATAATCTCACGTTTGATTGTACGTTTGATATAATCTAAGGATTTATCAAAATCATTATCTTTTTCTGCATTGATTAAATTGCTCATTTTATCAATAGATGGTTCAAATGTTGATTCACTTCCGTCTTCTTTTACTTGGTCTTCAAATTTTTCCAAAGCAACTTGCAGAGCGGTTTTATAATCAAAATCTTTTGATTTAATAAATGCTCTAAATTGTTTGACGATATCATCAGTAATTTCAAGAGTAGGTTTTACATTTGGATGATCGGCGACATATTGAATGGCGAAATCAAAGAACATTGATTTACGTGTTAGATTGATTTCTATTGGTTTCCATAGTTCTCTATCAACTTCGACATCAGGAATAATTCCGCCGCCGCCATAGACAATTCTTCCGCCGTTTGTGTAAAAGATAGGTTCATCACTGACTTTTAAAGAATCAGTATCTTCATCTTTTTTGGCATTATGTGCCGAAATATAAGAGTCAGAGTTTACTTTCCCTTGTTTCTCAGGTTTTTGTATACATCTGCCGGAAGGTACATAATATTTTGCTATTGTTAATTTCAAATGATAATCACGGTCGTTATCAATATCTATAATTGTCTGTACAAGACCTTTGCCATACGTGTTGTTTCCGACAATTAAGCCACGATCCCAGTCTTGAATTGCTCCTGAAACAATTTCTGAGGCAGAGGCTGTTCCCTCATCCACTAAAATAATCAATGGTTTATCAGGATAAATTGGAGGTCTTGATGAATAATGATGTGATTCTGTATTTTCAAACTGACCTTTTGTATACACAACTTCAGAACCTTCAGGTAAAAAGAGTTCCGCTGTTTCGATTGCTTGATCCAAAAGACCGCCGCCGTTTGAACGGAGGTCAAAAATAAGTCCGTCAATATTTTTATCGTTCAGAGCGTTGATAGCTTCACGAAGTTCGTGCGATGTCTCTTTGGCAAAACGAGAAAGACGCACATAACCGATATTTGTTTGAGGAACAATACCTGAATAGTTCACAGATTTTAACGCAATAACAGCTCGTTCAACATCAAATTCAAGTAAATCATCAATGCCTGCCCGTTTGATTGTAAGCATAACCGATGTTCCGGCTTTACCGCGCATCAGTTTGGAGGCATCAGAAGTAGACATACCATCAGTTGATTTATCATTGATTTTCCAAATAGAATCACCTGCACGAAGTCCTTTGCGGTATGCCGGAGTTCCTTCAATAGGGGAGACAATAATAATATGATTTTCACGGGCATCAATTTGCATGCCGAGACCTTCATATTTACCATCTGTTGATTCCATAAGAGAGTTATAGGCAACCGGCTCCATCAGCACCGAATATCGGTCTAAATTTGAAAGCATCCCTTTAATACCGGCTTTGATAATTTCTTCGGTATCAACTTCTTCCATATAACGATTTCGAATATTATAAGCAGTTTGGGTTAGTTTGCGGACATCACGTAAAAATGAATCACGAGTGTTTTTCTTTTTTTCTATCTTATTTTCAGAGGGAGGTGTTGAAACATCAAAATGAGTAGTATCAGCCCATAAAATTTCATTACCGGCAGTTGCTGTCTGTACAGCTTCACCTGTTCCCACAACCCATATTAAAGCAATGGCGAAGACTGTTAAACCAAATAATTGTACTGAAAATCGAATCATCTATTTCCTCCGTTAAAGGATATTATATTTCAATTCTAAAAAGCCGATAAAATCAGGCTTAATTTTTATATGTCTTATACGCATCATAATTAAGTACAGTTGCAAATATATTGCCCGAATCAAGGTAAATAGTAACCTGTTGTCAATAAATAGTTTGTGAAATCGTTTGACTGCAGATGTAACTTCTTTACCTGTTTCTTCGTTATATTATATGAAAATCAATTCATCTTGATGTAATGTATCGGTTTTTTTTAAAAGAACAAAGTAGAAATAAAAAAAAATGTTCACATTCTGAACAGAAGCTGTATACTATGTCTATGCGATTAGAAAAATCTAAATTTATCTCTTTACTTATGAACTTACTTATGCCGGGGTTAGGGCATATTTTTTGGAAAGAATATATCTTTGGTATATTTGTATTTCTCGTTGTTTTGATAGGTATCATACTCTTTTTCGTTTCATTCTTTGTTGACATATCGACACTTGTGATAGCCGCAATGCTGGCTCTGCCGATTATCTTTTATTTTTTTACGTTTGTAGATTTATTAAAAACTGTTAAGCAAAAAAGCTCTACAACTCACCGAACACGTCAAACAGCAATAATATTTCTTGTAGTCGGACTAATATTTCAGGTTGCTGCTCCAATAACACCTTTGAATTTTATGATTCGTAATTTCCCTGAATATTTTGTTGTTGAACATAATAATCTTAGCCCGCTGTATGCTCAGGGCGATATATTAAAAGCTGACAGGCTGGCATATATTGTTGATATTTTCTTTTTGGAGAAACCTCTGCTAAAAGATTTGCCCCAAAGATATGAGATAATCCGGTTTAATGATATCAATAACAAAAAGAAAGTAGGAATTGTGTTGGCACTTCCTACAGAAGAGTTTGAGATGGCACAAGGTGTTGTTGTCATAAACGGAAATCCTGATATAAATTTGCCGCCCGGGAATTTGGTCTTAATGGGTGATATTGGGTTGACGAAAGTTAATGCTTACTCTATTTTAGTCGCAACCTTGAATTTGGGAACAATAGATAAAATATATGAAATACCTTTTAAAGATATAATTGGGAAAGTTGAGAAGGTTTTTTGAAACATATACGTACTATTATTTTTGATTTAGACGGAACTTTAATCGATTCATCTGATGGAGTCGTTGAAGCAGTGAATTATTCACTGGCACAAATGGGGGAGCCAATACAGCCGCCTGAGAAAATAAAATCGTTTATCGGTTTTCCTCTAACAGTTATGTATCCTCATTTTTCTGATAAACCTCTCAAAGAGCTGTATGCACATTTTCAAGTAAAAGCCGCCGACACAGTAGTTGCCTCTACAGTGGTACTTCCGGGTGTTGAACCTGTTTTACAACAGTTGAAAGATTTAGGTTATACTCTGACAATTGCATCAACGAAAATCAGAAAGCATATCAGCGGTGTTGTTGATAAATTTGGTTGGGAAAAATATTTTGATGCGTATAGCGGAGGTGATGAGGTAAAGCATGTAAAACCTGCCCCTGATATATTTGCCCTGACATTGGAAAAGATTAATGCTTCCAAAGAAGAGAGTATTGTTGTTGGTGACACTATCAATGATATACATGCCGCCCAAGCTATACAGGTTCCGGTTATCGCAGTACATTCACCTTATGGAAATAAAAAAGAGGTAGAAGCAAGCAGTCCAAATTATATTATCGACAGTATAAAACAGTTAGTCCCTCTTTTGACGGGAAATTCAAATGATTAATATATTTACTTATTACGTCAACACAGAAATTGGGAAATTGTATTTAGCCGCCACCGAAAAAGGCTTAGCACTTATAACTCAGCCGTCTACAAGCAAAAAAGAATTTGAAGTCGTGCTAAAAGAACTTTTTACGAATGCCTTGTTTATAAAAGAAAATTCTGTTCTAAAAAAAACTGCGGTACAGTTAGAGAAATACTTTAGAGGTAATCTTTCAGAATTTTCGATACCGTTAGACATTCAAGGCACTCAATTTCAAAAAATAGTTTTGAACAAAGTATTAAAAATAAAATATGGTCAGACGAAAACGTATGGTCAGATAGCTGTTGCAGTTGGTTCTCCAAAGGCATATAGAGCAATTGGTTCGGCTAATGCCAAAAACAAAATGCCGTATATTATTCCGTGCCATCGGGTAGTTGCATCTAATGGTCTTGGCGGATATGCCGGAGGGTTAAAACTTAAAGAAAAGATATTGCAAATTGAAAAGAAAAATTCATAAAACTTAAAAAGGGAAAAAAGAATGGATCCTCGTGTACAAAAACTCGCAAAAATACTAATTAACTATTCACTCAAACTCAAAAAAGGACAACTTTTTAAAATTCAGGGGCAGGCAGTAGCTCTGCCATTAATGCTGGCAGCGTATGAAGAAGCTCTCAAAGTTGGTGCCTATCCATATATTCAAGTTAATAATCCCGAAGCGGAAGAACTGTTTTATAAATATGCCAAAGAGCATCAAATGAAATATGTTTCACCGATGATGAAACTTGAAATCAATAAAATGGATGCCTTACTGACTATATGGGGTTCTACAAACACGAAACATCTTTCGGGTGTCGACTCAAAAAAACAAGCAAAGGTACAGATGTACCGCAAGCCGATTATATCAAAACTTTTTAAACGTATCGGTGACAAGTCGCTCAACTGGGTAGGAACACTATTCCCAACTCATGCCGATGCTCAGGATGCTGAGATGTCATTGACTGATTATGAAAATTTTGTCTATGGTGCGGGGCATCTTGACGATAAATATCCGGTTAAGCATTGGCTGAAAGTTGCCAAAGAGCAGGCACGTCTTATTAAAATAATGAACCGATTTAAAAATATTCATATACAGTCTCCAAATGCTGATTTGAAAATGTCTGTCAAAGGACGGAAATGGATTAACTGTGCCGGGACTGAAAATTTCCCCGATGGTGAGATTTTTACCGGACCTATTGAAAATTCCGCAGAAGGATTTGTTTGTTACACTTATCCGGCGGTATATGGCGGACGTGAGGTAGAGGATGTACGTTTGGAATTTAAAAAAGGTAAAGTTGTCAAAGAGTCCGCATCAAAAAATAAAAAATTCTTAACCGATATGCTCAATATGGATAAAGGTGCAAGATTTATCGGTGAATTTGCTATTGGAACAAACTATGATATTCAAAGGTTCTCAAAAAACATCTTGTTCGATGAAAAAATTGGCGGAACCTGTCATATTGCAGTAGGTGCATCAATTCCCGAATCAGGCGGGGTCAACAAAAGTTCTTTGCATTGGGATATGGTCTGTGATTTGAAAAAAGATTCTACAATCACTGCCGACGGTAAAGTTATTTATAAAAACGGTAAGTTTAAGATATAGGATTGCAGAGCTTGTTGAAAAAGTCTTGTTTCCAGTCATTGCGAACGGAATCCGCGAAAGCGGTCGAAGTGCAGCAATCTCATGTTTTTGTTAAGCACTAAGCTTGAGATTGCCACGTCTCGTTCGTTATCACTCACTCGACTCGCAAAGACTGAATGGAGGGTTAGCCCGGACGCAGGATTCGGGCATACCAGTTTTTTTTAGATTATGCATGGCAGACGAGGGCTCGCCTAGACGAGCCATGCACTCTTGGTAGAACAGATAATATAGATTTTTTGGTAGGACAGACATAACAGAAGTGACATTCATTTTTTGAAACAGAATCTTCTTGTCTGTAAAATAAAAAAGTCAGGAGTAGAGGACTCCCGACTTATAGAGTTATTACAAATGAATATCAAATTTTATTATGGGTTAACCGGTGGCGGTCCGTTTTGGAACATGTAGGAAACCATGTACACAACATCTGTGACATTCATATTCTTATCAGCGTTTACATCATACATTTGGTTTGAGAGGAGAGGTTCACCAAAATCGAATGCAAAATTAATCATTGCCACTAAATCCGAAAGATTAATAACAAAATCATACGTTAAATCACCTCGCATGATATTCTTCGTTTTAAGTGAGCCTTTTTGAAAATGCGGTCCATATACTATAGCAGGAGAAGTAAGTTCTAAAGAAAATGGTAAGGATGTTGTGTCAACCTCATAAGAAAGTCCTCCCAATTCCCATTCATCAATAGTAAAATGAATTTGCATAATCTCTCCGCTTCCACCCGGCAAATCAGGGGAACCGCCGCCTATGTCAGAACGTAATCTATATGTATATTTATTATTCCACGAATCAAGAGCAATAGGTACTATCTCTTCAAAACCTGCTGTACGAGAACCAAGTGTTACAGAATCTAAAACGATTGCCGGGGAGTCAAAAAATTGAAATGGAACTCTAATTTCAGAAAGAGGTTGAGAATTTGTTAATAAAACAGAAAGTACAGCCTGATTACCGGCAAAGACTGAGTCACTTGAGAAAGTCATAGTATCTCCCAAAACTGCGACATAGCCTGTTTGAAGATTTGTAATAACACCTTCGTCGGTATCAATAGTTAGGCTGACATCAAAAAGACCTGTAGATGCATAGGTGTGAGATGGGTTTTGAACTGTTGATGTATTTCCGTCACCAAAATCCCAAGACCATGAAGTAACATTTAAAGCAGATGAGCCGTTAAAATTGACTGTCATAGGAGCATCACCTGTTTGTATATCAGAGGAAATATCAGCACCCCATCCTAAAGCAGCATCAATATTTACAATTCCCCATCCATAATTATTGTCAGGTGTATCAGCACGGTCAGCGGTTTCCATAATAGCTTGTCGTATATGTATAGGTGTAAACAAAGGGCGTGCTTCAATAAGTAAACAGGTGGCACCTGCAACAAGTGGAGTCGAAAGAGATGTTCCGCTGGCAGTTGTATAATTATTATCACCCGATGATGAAGCACTATATGTAGAGACACCCATGGCACAAACTTCCGGTTTTATGCGTCCGTCAAAAGTAGGTCCTCTGGAAGAAAACGAGGCTAAGTCACCTGATGAATTAACCGCTCCGATTGCAAGAATATCAAAAGCATCTGCCGGGGCAATTAAGGTTGTTGTTCCAGCTCCTTCGTTACCCATTGCATTACATAGCACTATACCGAGCGAAGCACAGGTGTTTGCCGCAAGAGTAATAGTAGCAGTATTACCGTCATAATCAGAAGTGGTATACCAGTCTGTATATCCTAAAGATGTCGAGATAACATCAGCACCCAAAGAATCAGCCCATTCAAGAGCGGCTACCCAGTTATCTTCTTCAACCGGTGTTTCACTGCGGACATCCTCTGTTTTGGCAAGTAAGATATTAGCATTATAAGCAGGACCGTAAATTTGTCCATCAAGTTTTCCGGCAGAAACAGACCAAATCAGTGTTCCATGATCCCATTGACTTGACCAATCTTCGGCTTCATTGGCAGTATTTGAATCATTAAATACAAAATCATATTCAGAGAGTACCCGACCGTCAGCATAAGCAGCTGCAAAAGCCTCATGTGATTTTCTAAAACCGGTGTCAGTCAAACAAAGTGTCACACCATTACCGCTGTAGCCTTTGAGGTGAACTGCAGGAACCTGAATCTGTTGGAGTTGTGTAAAAGATGAGCCGTAGTTTAAAACTTCCGCTGAAAATGGAGATTGGAAATTTTTATCAGACGGAATATCATCAGCTGTCGATATATCAGAGTAATCTTTTTTAAATCCAAGCATCGGTTTGATAGATTTTACAAACGGCAGGTCAGAAATTTTATCTAAATTATTAACATCTATCTCAAAAGAAGATGCATTCAGCCATCTTGAACTCCGGCGATGTTTTGCCCCAAATTGTTTAATTTGATTTACATAGTCATCAAGATCGGAAGAGCACACGTCTGAACTCCAGTCACACTGATATATCTCGTATGCCGTCTTCTGCTTGAAAAAAAAAAAAATAAACATTTACAAAAACCATTAACGATACCGTTGGTTACATCCGGGTTGAAGACCAAGTTGTACCCTACCACGCAGCACACACAATCAATGCTCGTGTTCACTATCACACATCGAGCT
>CALCCW010000249.1:0-10778 GCA_937900185.1 uncultured candidate division Zixibacteria bacterium
AATTCATGCTATCATATAATAGATGGAAGCGTGTGAAACTGCAAAAAAGATATTAGTTGTTTGCAAAACCTATAAAATGACTGCTAATAAATTCCTTAACACTACCAAGAACAATTAAACTAAAAACTTGACAGAATGCCCCCTAAACTCGTTTCTTTTATCAAAATAAAAAAGTAATCAATTTATCGGAGAATGTATGGCAGAAAACAATAATGAAAAGTTTGAACCATTTATACCCGCATCAAAAAATATCGCTGAAGTAACTTGGAAAGCAATTATTCTCGGAGCAATCATCTCAGTATTGTTCGGCTGTGCCAATGCATATCTTGGGTTAAAATTTGGCATGACTGTCTCGGCTTCAATACCTGCTGCTGTTATTTCAATGGCAGTGCTTCGAATACTTTTTGGGAATAATGTAACTGTTCTTGAAAACAATATTGTTCAAACTATCGGTTCTGCCGGTGAGTCGCTTGCTGCCGGTATTATTTTCACTGTGCCGGCATTCTTTATCTGGAATGCAAATGAAACCCTTATTGCTCAAGGGTATAATTACGAGATATCGCAGATGACCATATTTTGGCTTTCAATACTTGGCGGTTCACTTGGAATTCTTTTGATGATACCGCTTAGGAAATATCATGTTGAGCAGGAACATAAAAATCTAAAATTCCCTGAAGGTACTGCCTGTGCGGAAATCATTATAGCAGGTGATGAAGGCGGTAATAAAGCAAAATTAGTCTTTACCGGAATCGGTGTCGGGGCGTTGTATAAAATTATAATGAACATGTTTAAAGGCTGGTCGGAATCTGTCAATTATGATTTCAAAGGTCTTTTTAAAGGCGGAACTATTGGTGTTGATGCGACACCGGCTCTGTTAGCTGTCGGATATATTATTGGTCCCCGAATTTCTGCCCTTATGCTCTCAGGAGCGGTTTTAGGATATTTAGGAATATCTCCCTTACTTGCTTTTATCGGTACCCAACTTCCTCATGGGACAATAATTGCTCCCGGGCTTATCCCCCTTGCGGATATGGGTTCAGCAGCACTTCGTGACTCTTATATAAAATATTTAGGGGTTGGTGCTGTTGCAATAGGCGGATTTATGTCGCTGCTGAAATCATTTCCGGTTATTGTATCATCTTTTAAAAAAGGGTTTGAACAAATTATCCATAAATCAGAAGCTTCCGAGAACACTCCCCGCACTGATAAAGATATTCCGATGAAATGGGTACTTCTTGGTGTCTTAGGTATTATTATTGCTATTTGGATGCTGCCGGATATAAACCTTGATTTCCTTGGTGTAATTATGGCGGTTATGTTCGGGTTTTTCTTTGTTGTGGTTGCTGCCCGTATTGTTGGTATTGTCGGATCATCATCATCTCCTGTTTCGGGTATGACAATTGCGACGTTATTAGTTACCAGTACGATTTTGATATATTTTGGGGTTGACGGTGTTACCGGAATGATTACCGCAATGTCTGTTGGAACCATTGTTTGTATTGCTGTATGTATGTCGGGGGATATTGCTCAGGATTTAAAAACCGGTTTCCTGCTGGGGGCAACACCATGGAAACAGCAGTTACTTGAATTTGTTGGGCTGTTTTTTCCTGCTTTGGCAATGGGATTCATGGTATATTTATTAAACGATACATTTGGGTTTGTACAGATAGCAGGTTCATCAAGAGCTCCACTTTTAGCACCACAGGCAAATGTTATGGCTACAATCGTGCAAGGATTGATGCATTCTGAACTCCCGTGGCTGCCTATTATTGTCGGTGGAATGATTGCTTTTGCGGTTGAACTGCTTGGTATTTCATCGTTACCGTTTGCTATTGGTCTCTATCTTCCGCTCTCACTTTCGACTCCTCTTATGACCGGTGGTTTGGTGGCTCTTTTGATTAAGAAAGTATCCAAAAAAGATGAATTTAAAGAGAAAAATGAACAAGGAATTTTATTTGCGTCGGGAATTGTCGCCGGTGATGCTTTGATAGGTGTGCTAGTAGCATTCATGATAGGGCTTTGGGGTTACTACGGTGAATATTATGATGCCCATGAAGGGGCGATGAATACGCTGACCGGTGCCTATGGTCCGTGGGTGTCATTGGTTATGTTCTTTGGACTGGCTGCATTGATGGGACATTTGGCGTATCGAGGATTTAAGAAGAAGTAGCAATATCGTATTACATATATTAACCAAGAAACGGAGCTTTTGGCTCCGTTTTTTTTAACTTGTCATTACACTTTGAATAATTCATAATTTTTCTTATATTTAAAATCATGAAACAATGGTTTGTAGAAAATAGAACAGCTCTTATTTTAGCATCAATTGCTTTGTTGGTACGCATCGCATACCTAATTGAGTTAAGTTATCAGCCTGATTTTTTATTGCCGATGGTAGATGAAAAGTTTCATTGGTTATGGGCTGCTGACATTGTGCATAACTCCTTTTGGGGTGAGGGGGCATATTTTCGAGCTCCTTTGTACGGATACTTTTTGGCATTCCTATATTGGGTTACTTCCGGTTCTATTTTTGTCTCAAAACTGCTGCAGCTTTTCTTATGTTTTGGCACATCATTTTTTATTGTTAAGACAACAGAACATCTATTTAACAAAACAACATCTGTTATTGCCGGTCTGATATATGCATTTTACGGTACACTCATTTTTTATGAATCAATGTTTTTAATTCCGGCGATATTTCTTTTCTTTATTACATGGGGATTGTTTCGAGTCATAATATATAGCGAAAAGAAAGATATAAAAAACTGGCTGCTCACCGGAATTATTTTTGGACTGGCGGCTATTTCACGACCGAATGTTTTACTGGTTATACCGTTTTTTATGCTCTGGATGTTTTACACAAAAAACAGTTCAAAACAGTTTTTTCAAAGAGTCAAACTTCCTTTGGCGTTATGTGCGGGATTATTGATTGTCATAACACCGATTACGATTAGAAATATTATGGTAACCGGTGAATTTATTCTTATATCTTCTCAAGGCGGAATCAATCTGCATTTGGGCAATAACCCAAACGCCGATGGTCTCACGATGCTTATGCCGGAGGTTGCTTTGGATGAGTCGGTCAGTTGGTCTGAATTTGAAAATGTAACCCATAAGGCAGCAGAAAAAGAAGCATTAAAAAATCTTACTGCATCTGAGGCATCATCATTTTGGACTCAAAAAGCATTGTCGTTTATTCTAGATAATCCGAGCAACTTTTTGAGCTTAGTATGGAAAAAATCTGTCTATTTGGTAAGCGGGTTTGAAAACTCTGACAATGGTGATATTTATTATCATAGAAACAAGTCATCGATTTTTTCTGCTTTACTCTGGAATAAGATAATTTATTTTCCATTTGGACTTTTATTACCATTGGCTTTAGTCGGTATGTATACCTCACGGAAAAAGTTTAAACAACTGCTTCCTCTGTATATATTTCTTTTGGCATATATTCCGTCTATTGTTCTGTTTTAGTGACAGCCCGTCATCGTCTGCCACTCGTACCGATTTTAATTTTGTTTGCTTCTGTCGGTATATTGTATCTCTATACAGAACTCAAAAATTATCGGTCTAAAAAATATATTGTCAGTATTGTTATTTTAGCTGTCACACTTATACTTTTTAATCAAAGATATTATAACGAAAAAGAAATCGGCGGAGACAGCGGAAAGTTCCAGATATATTTTAATGAAGGAATCCAGTTTGAAAAATTAGGTGAACTACAAAAAGCATTGGAAGCGTATAAAAAAGCTGATCAAGTTTTCCCAAACTCCGCAACTCTTGTGAATAACCTTGCATTTTTACAATATAAATTAGCACTGTACCAAGATGCTGAAAGAAATTTCAAACGTTCAATTAGTTTTGATAAAGATTTTGCCGCATCATATAATAATTTTGGGCTGCTCAAACAAACTACAGGAAATCTTGATTCTGCCTTACAACTGTTTAACAAAGCATTAACTCTTTTTAAAAACTCATCGGATGAAAACAGTAGTAATATCAGTATGGCATATGCAAACCTTGCCGATTTGTTTGACCAAAAACAAGATTCTATTTCAGCAGATAAGATGTATGAAAAATCATTAGGGCAAAATGTAGTATATTTTCAGGCATTACCGAGAGCAGCATCATTTTATGCCCGATTGAAAATGTTTACCAAGTCTGATTCATTGTTTAATATTGCATTAAAAGAAAATACTTTAAAGCCCTCACATTTATTTAACTGGGGACTGTCATACATGAGAAGAAATCAAATTGAGAATGGACTTGTAAGGCTCAAGGAATGCGTTCAAAAAGATTCGCTGTTTTATCAGGCATATCATTTGATTGGATATGGGCTGTACAAAACTCATGCTCCCAAAGATTCAGTGCTGTATTATCTTAATAAAGCTTTGCTGATAAATCCGAATTTTAAGCAGTCATTGAGTTTGAAAAATGAAGTTTTAAAAAAGTAAGTATTAATATTTACTGCGACGCTCGACCATATAGTTTGAGCCGGATTGTAATTTTGTAGCTTTTTTTAAATCAGCAAGCATTTTTGACATCTCTCCTACATGACTAAACATTCCTTGACGATTAATTACAATTGCTATAGAAAGAGTTAATATCGGAAAATCTTCAAGGTCACCTCTTCGATTTTTTGTGGAAATATAGCCGCGTTCTAAATCAGCATCTTCATATTTTAATCGTATTAATGAATCGAATGTTTTAATAATGGTTTTACTTATAAGTTCATATTTATCCTGTGGAACGATATAGATATAATCATCGCCGGCAATATGTCCGACAAAACCTTCACGGCATACATCAAAAACAATATCTTTGATAATTCGGGCAGTGAGCCTTATGATAGAATCCCCAAAATAATATCCATAGTAGTCATTGTACGCTTTAAAATTATCTAAATCAGCATAAGCAACGGCAAACTCATTATTACTTTTAATCTGCTCAGCCAGTTCATGCTCAATAATTGTCGGTCCGGGAAGATGTGTAGAGGGATTGATTGACATATCCCGTCTGCTTCGTTCGATAATTTTGCGAATACGTACTTCAACTAATTTTTCTTTCCAGTCACCGTAAATAAAATCCTCTGCTCCCGCCTGATAAGATGTAATCACCAAATTTTCATCAGGATTAGGATGAAATAAAATTATTGGAATAATAGCTAAAAACATATTTCTTTTTATTAAAGAAACCATCTCAACTTCTTTAAGAAAGATATTCTCCTCTCCGCCTGCTAAAATAATAATATCTATCTCATTTCTTTGACAAAGGACAATCAACTCCTCAAATGAATCAAAGAAATGCAGTTGAATTTTGTCTTTTTGGAAAAAATGCCGAAGATGAAAATCCAAAGAAATCCCTACCTGCCGTATAGCAAAATGGTATACGGTTTTATGGGGTCTTTCCTTTGTCTGTGGACCCTGCCAATTCTCTAGGATGGTACTTTCTGTGTTCTGCAATTATATAATCCCGATCAATCGTAGTATATATCTGTGTAGTAGATATATCGGCATGTCCGAGCATTTCTTGCACTATTCTTAAATCAGCTCCCCCCTCAAGTAAATGAGTGGCGGATGAGTGTCTAAGCGTATGGGTTGTAACCTGTTTTGAAATATGAGCAGAAGATATTACAGACCTTATTATCTTCCATAATCCGACTCTTGAAATTTTTGCTCCATTTCTGTTTACAATCAAAGATTTTGACTTTTCTTTGAATTTCTGTTTTTCTTTAAATTCTACATATTGTTCAATTGAAATTTTAGCACAATTTCCTAAGGGAACCAACCGCTGTTTATTCCCTTTACCGGTAACTTTGATAAAACCCGCCTCAAATTCAATGTCTGATTCGGACAATTGAATTAATTCTGAAATCCGTAATCCGCATCCGTATAAAATTTCTATGATAGCTCTATTTCTTAATCCGTTTTTTTTGCTGATATCTATTGAATTTATAATGGTTTCGATTTCATCAGGTGAAAGATAGCTTGGATGATACCGTAAAATTTTAGGAGCGGAAATTGCAAGAAATGGATTTTTTTTTATTTTTACCGGATAGACATCAACGAGAAAGTTATAAAATTGTTTGAGTGAGGAAATTTTTCTGGCAATAGTTGCAGGCTTTCTTGCAGATTTTGATAATATATCAATATAAACCGTTATATGTTTTCTATCAATTTTAAAAAGAGAAGATTTAATATGTAACTGTAAAAATTCATGTATATCATTTTGATATGAGACAATAGAATTTTCAGACAGACCTCTTTCTAATTTGAGATGTAATAAATATTCATCTATGAGTTGGTCGTTGAGAGCCATTAGAATGCGTGGGCAATTGAAATAACTGCCACTACCTTATAACCTGAATTTTCCAATTCTTTTGCTGCTTCAAAAACTGTACTGCCTGTCGTGACAACATCATCAATTATTATGCACTTTTTCAATTCAGTAGTACCGGTTTCAACAGAAAACACAGAGTCTATATTTTTTTTTCGTTCTGAGACAGCTAATTTTGCCTGAGGTTTTCTTTTTTTGATTCTGTAAAGAATTGTTTCGTTAACTTTGATGCCGGATAGTTTTTCAATCTCATTGGCAAATAGTGATGCCTGATTATACCCTCGTGCGTTTTCTCTTGATTTGTGCAGCGGTATCGGAATAAGGTAATCGGCATTATATTTTTTTAGTAAATTGGCATAAAGGGCATAAATACGTTTGGCAAATATTTCCGCAGGAAGAGTAATTCCCCTAAATTTGAACTGAATAATAATTTCTCGAATTGGATCGGCATAATTTGTATAGGAATAAAGAGCAAAAGTTTTATCGGCACATATTTCACAGCTGATTTCATCATGCATATAATTCATACAATGCAGACAATAAGGCAGTTTTATTTCTTCTATTTTATTTTCACAATTTGTGCAGATGTTTTTTTCATTTTCACAATATGCACCGCATCCTAAACAAAGCTGCGGAAAAATAAAATCCAATAAATTCTGTATATATTTATTTTCAAGAATCGTTTCCATATATACAACAAATAGGAAATGATTAGCCCTGACAAGTTAAAATTTTAAGACACGTTTTTTGATAGAAAGAAATGAATAATACAATATCATTATAAGAATAAATATTGCTGAAAGATGCAAAATCAAAGAGTAAAGTTCATTATGGTCTCCCTGCAGATAGTTTGTTTCAACAGAAAAATATTTGTATACAAAATCAACAAGCAATCCGCATCCAATAGAAACAACGACAAGAGAGACAAGATAAATAGCAAGAGCTTTCTTTTGGATAAGTTTTAAGATAACAGTCAACGATGCAATATTTGTAGCCGGCCCAACCAGTAAAAAAACTAAAATAGCACCGGGAGAAAAACCAGCCGCCAATAATGCCGCCGCTAAAGGTGTTGATGAAGTTGCACAGATATATAAAGGCAGACCAACAAGAACAGCCCCAACATATCCTCCCCATCCTGAGGTTAGAAATTCAGGAAGATTAGTAAAAGTATTTCCTAATAATACTGTAATAAAGCCTGCCAGCAGATAACCAATTAACAGATATGGAGCTAAATCTTTTAAAACGGTTTGGATAGAATATTTTACAACTTCTAATATTCTTTCTCCAATTGAGAGATTTTTATTTGTCGATGATGCACAGTCTGAAGAAGAACAACCGGATGAACAGCTTTTCACATCGTTTAGCTCTATCGGAGTATCTTGGGAGTCCAATTTATTGATTAGAACTCCGGCAGTCATGGCGGTAAGAAATGCTGCCATCGGTCGGGCAACAGTTAAAATAGGGTCTGTGAGCGAGTATGTCAGCAGGATAGAGTCAACACCTGTTTCAGGAGTAGAGATAAGAAACGATGCCGTAGCTCCCTTGTTGAGTCCATTTTTTCGCAGTTGATGTGCCATCGGCAGTACCGAACAGGAACAAAGCGGCAGTGGAATACCAAGAACGGCAGCTTTGAGAACCACCATATTTTTTGTACCGACTAATAATCTTTTTAGCAGTTTTTCATTAAGAAACAGATGTATGACACCAGCTAACAAAAGACCAATTAATAATAAGAATGCTGAATCATACATCATTGTATACATTGACTCAGCAACATTTTTAAAAAAAGTAATTATTATTTATTCAACTCCTTTAAATAATTTTTGGCAGCATCGGAAGTTGGACCTGTTGCTTCAAGTGATAAATATTTATTAAAATATGTCTTGGCAGAATCAATCTGATTCAAGGTATAATAGACAATACCCAAATTAAAATTTGCAATTGTATGTTCAGGATTTTTCTGGACAACTGTCATAAATTCTTCAATGGCACGCTGAGGTAATCCCATAGCATGCAGACAAGCACCATAATCAGTGCGTACATCAGGTGAATCTCCATTGATTTTTAAGGCTCTTTTGTAAGATTCAGCAGCTAAAGGAAAATTCTTTTGATCCATTGTTTGGTTCCCAAGCTGAACAAGAGAGTTGTAGTCTGTTGGCATATTTTCCAGTACCGAAGTCATACCCTCAACGTCTTGATGTACAGGGTCTACTTCATGCTGGGCATGCTCTTCATGAGAAACCGGTTTATTAATCATAAAATAGCTGACTGCAGCAACAACGATAACAGATATAATAATGAGTGTATCTCGAGTCGAATTACCTTTGGCATGTTTTGCTTTTAGGGCAGTGTTTGGTGAAATAGGTGAACCGCATTCAGGACAAAATTTACTTTGAGCTGCCACTTGAGCATTACAAGAGGGGCATTTTTTCTGCGACATATAAAATCTCCATTTGTATTACAACTTTCTTATCAGGACTCAATGTATGCTATTTACATTAAAAGTTCAATTTAAATAACTGGTGACAACTCACTTTTATTCACATATATTTATAAAAATTTTCTTTTATACGTAAAATAGAAAAAAAAAAATGAAAAAATTATTGATTATTTCCATCTTTTTTATATTGCCTATCAGTTCACAAGCGATTGAGTCACAATATACTATAACAGCGGATTCGATATTTAAACATATTGAAGTTTTGGCAAATGACTCGCTTGAAGGCAGAGAAGTCGGCGAGCCGGGGGAACTCAAAGCAGCTGAATATATTCGTTCTGTTTTTAAATCTGCGGGGTTGTTATCTGTTGGGACAGATAATTATTTCCAATATTATGATTTTGTAAAACAAATCAAAGCAACGAAAAACAATACATTTTCCATCAATGGTTCCAACCTTATCTTACATAAAGACTATACTCTTCTCAAACAATCGGCTTCTACTGATTTTGAATTTACGAAAATGATTGATGTTGGGTATGGTATTAAAATTTCTGATGATTCGGGAAGCTATAATGATTACAGAGGAAAAGATGTAAAAGGAAAACTACTGCTTATAAAAAAATCTGAACCTGATTCAAAAGATTATCCTCATATAGATTTTGATAGATATAGTTCATTCACAGATAAAATAAACAGGGCAATAAAAGAAAAAGCGAGAGGTATTATTTTTTATGCTCCTGAAAGCCAAGATGATACGCTTATTGAAAGAGGTGTCATAGATATACACACTCAAGATATCCCTATTTTCTTTTTCAAGAAAAGCGGTATGGAGAAACTGCAGCAAGCAAAACCTCCATACACAATTACCGGAACAACAGAGTTAGTTACTATTCACGACACAGCACAAAATGTGATCGGCATTGTAAAAGGTGAAACTGACTCTACGGTTATAATTGGAGCCCACTACGACCATCTTGGCTGGGGTACTCCCGCCTCCTCTCACTACCATGGCAAGCCCGCTATTCACAATGGTGCCGACGACAACGCATCGGGGGTTGCGGCACTTATTGAATTAGCCCGTAAATATGCTCATACCGATATAAAGCCTCATTACACAATGCTGTTTATCGCCTTCTCCGGTGAAGAAGCAGGGCTGCTTGGTTCCAGCTATTTTGCTAAGCACATGACAGTTGACTCGACAAAAATCCGCATGATGATAAATATGGATATGATTGGCAGGCTCAAAGATCAAGAAAAAGGACTGGCAATTTTAGATGTAGGCTCAACGAGTGAATTTACAAAATTCTTTGATTCACTGAACTACAAAGAAATCAAATTAACTCCCAGTAAATCAGGCTATGGGGCATCTGACCATACTGTTTTCACAGCTCGTAGAATCCCTTCTCTTCATTTATTTACCGGAGCCCATAAAGATTACCACAGACCATCAGATGATATTGACAAGATTGATGCTGACGGCATCGTAAAAGTAGCAACATTTGTTGATAGTCTTCTTACCTATTTTGATCACCTTGAGAAACCTTTAATTTTCATAAAAACAAAAGATGCAACAAGAGGTAAAAGAAAGAAAAAATATTCTGTTACTTTGGGTGTCATACCGGACCATGTTTCCGATGTTCAGGGATTTAAAATAGATGGTGTCACTAAAGATAAACCGGCTGATAAAGCGGGTATGCAAAAAGGTGATATTTTAATACAACTTGGTGATATTACTATCAATGATATATATGATTATATGAATGCTTTAAGTAAGTTCAAAAAAGGTGATACTGCTAAAGCTGTTATAAACAGAAATGAAAAAGAAATAGAACTAATTGTAATTTTTTGATAAAGATTAGTTAGAGATCGGAAGAGCACACGTCTGAACTCCAGTCACACTGATATTATCTCGTATGCCGTCTTCTGCTTGAAAAAAAAAAATTACACACACAAAAAAAAAAAAGAAAGAAAAGAAAGACACATCTCTGTACTATATCATACC
>CALCCW010000250.1:0-6813 GCA_937900185.1 uncultured candidate division Zixibacteria bacterium
TCATCTCTAGTGTTCCTATTCAATCACTTTCTCTGTTTCTTACAGACTACTCTCTTTTAGTTTTTATTTTTTCTTCTTTTTTCTTTTTCTTGTTTTTTTTTTTTTTTTAATGATACGGCGACCACCGAGATCTACACTCTTTCCCTACACGACGCTCTTCCGATCTCTAAAATAACATTTTTATTTACAACAGAAAAAAGTATATCGGTTTGTTGTACAATCGGTTGGTCTAAGTTTGATTGAATATCATCACGATAAAGACCAATATCCATAAGTCCGACCGGAATTTCAATATCTTCCAAATCAGAAATAATCTTTGCAAGACGTTTTGCTAAAATAGCACCACGGGTGATAATACCGATAATAACCAGTGACGACATATCAGAATTATGCTCTAAAATCTCATGAGCAATTCTGGTTAAGGCACGGTTTATCTTTTTTTCATCCATGATGATATCTACATTTTTATCAGGCATACTGCCTCCATATAATATATAGTATCAATTAATTTATTTTTCAGTTTGTATAGGTATGATTTTATGGGGATTTTTAATTTATTTGAACTCATTTTTTCCTTTAGCAGTCTCTCTGTACTGCCTTAAAAGGTGAATAATTATTTATAAATCAAAGCCAAGATACAATAATCTGCCTGACTGTCAAGAGACTTATTGAAAAAGTCCAACATCTCTTATAATTTGTCATGCTGAGCTTGGAAGCTGTGTAGTAATACAAATTTTCGCCATGTTATGTTAGTTCCTGAACCCGCAAAGCGGGTTTGTGAACTAACATTATGTGCAAGGCAGACGTCCCCGTCTGCCAGTCTTCAACACAAACTATTGAGCCGTCAGGAACCCTTTCCTGACGAAATTTGAGGAAAGTCAGTCATTGCGAGTCCGCCTTGGTGGACGTGGCAATCTCATTTTTTTTATAAATGTCATTCCAAACTCCCCCAATGTCATTCCAAACTTCCCCAATGTCATTCCAAACTTGATTGGGAATCTATTAGTTTTTTTCTTATTTCTGCAAATAACATAGTAGGTCGTGGTTCCGATTCCAAAAAATATAATTGTGAGAAACCCGACAACCTTGCTCTATATCACCGTGTACTCCCCCAATGTCATTACCAACTTGGTTGGAAATCTATTAGTTTTTTTCTAATTTCTTCAAATAATTTAGAAAACATAAAGACTCCTTTTCCTCGTACACCTTGTAAATATGATTCTTTCAAAAAAATATAATCCATATTATGAGCATCTGTTTCTATAGTCACCCCATCACGTACTAATTTATAATAAGGATCCTTTGCTGTTTTATTTTCTTCAAAATTACTTAACAAGTCTATAAGTTCTGTTTTTTCATTTCCTGTAAGTAATCCATTTTTATGTGCAATTTTATTTCTGATTCTATTTATTAAGGGTAAGTCTTTATCAAAAAAACGAGGCAACTCGATTTTCAATACTTCTTCAAGATATAAGCCATATCTTTTGATATTAGGAGGTTTGCGACCATCACTATTTTTAACTTTCTCTATTCTATTTTCAAGAGTTTTAGGCTTATCTTTTTCATTCTCCTGTTTTAATTTGTAAACGAAGTTACAAATTTCGTACATGCTACTTTCAATTATCGAATTTAATGATACACATAATCCATATCTTGCAGCAGGAGCTAATCCATTTGATAATTTGAAATGTTGCAAAGTATTTATAACTAATGATAAATCCTTATTATCATCTTTTTCGTTTTTCAATATCTCTTCTTGTTTGATTATATGTTCTTGTCCTTTATCGTTAAAGAATTGTTCAATCGTCTCATTTAATTCTTTAAAATCATTTAAAAGATCAAAACAATCTTTTTTTAATTGTAAGAGTTCTTTCATATTTCTTTTTTATTCCTTATTAAATAAATAGGGTTACTCTTTTTTTGGGTTTAATAGTACAATTTGTTCGTACAGTTCTTTTGCTCGTGCCTGTCCTTTTTCAAATCCTTCAGATGAAAGTTCTTTGGCAATTAAATCACGACCTTTTATATAATCTTCATTACCTTTTACAGAAGCAAGTGATGTCCAGGCGTATGCTTCAATATAATTCTGAATTACTCCTTCGCCATTGGCATACATGACTCCTAAAGAATATTGAACTGCAGCAACACCTTGCATAGCTGCTTTTTTGTACCAGTAAAGAGCTTCTTTATTATCTTCAGTAACTCCGTTACCTTCGTCATACATAAATCCTAAATTATATTGAGCAATAGCATCACCCTGTTCAGCTGCTTTTTCAAACCATCTAAATGCTTCTTTATTATCTTCTATAACTCCTTTACCATTGGCATACATAAACCCTAAATTATATTGAGCAATAGCATCACCCTGTTCAGCTGCTTTTTCAAACCATCTAAATGCTTCTTTATTATCTTCTGTAACTCCTTTACCATTGGCATACATAAACCCTAAATTAGATGGAGCTTCAGCATTACCCTGTTCAGCTGCTTTTTTGTACCAGTAAAGAGCTTCTTGATAATCTTGAGTAACTCCTTTACCTTCGTCATACATGACTCCTAAATTATATTGAGCTTTAGCATTACCTTGTTCAGCTGTTTTTTTGTACCATTTGAAAGCCTCTTTATAATTCTGAATTACTCCTTCGCCAGTGGTATACATAAACCCTAAGTTCAATTGAGCTTCAGCATTACCTTGCTCAGCCGCTTTTTCAAACCATCTAAATGCTTCTTTATAATCTTTAGTAACTCCTTTACCACTGGCATACATTAACCCTATTTTAGATTGAGCTCCAGCATTACCCTGTTCATCAGCTGCTTTTTTGTACCATCTAAGAGCTTCTTGATAGTCCTGGACTACTCCTACACCATTATCATACATAAACCCTAAATGATATTGAGCTACAGCATTACCTTGTGCAGCAGCTTTTTTATGCCACCTGAAAGCCTCTTTATAATCCTGAATTACTCCTTCGCCAGTGGTATACATAAACCCTAAGTTCAATTGAGCTTCAGCATTACCTTGCTCAGCCGCTTTTTCAAACCATGTGAAAGCTTCTTTATCGTCCTGGACTACCCCTTCGCCATCGGAACTTGTCAAAAAAAATGAGACACATTTCTTAATTATTTTTTTCAAAATATCTCCTTTAGAAAATGGATTATAGCATCATATTTAATAAATTATAACTCTTTAAGCAATTAAAATATAATAAATGCCACCGACAAGGGATGTCAGTTTAATTTTTTATATTATTCACAATAAATTTTAAAAGATGAGATTGCCACATCCGCCGTTGGCGGATTCGCAATGACAGGAAATTATAATTTGACGGCAACTCCCACCTATTCAGTCATTCATTTTCTCTACACAACCAACGCATTTCCTCACTCTCGCCTGTTGTATATGATGCTGAATAATTTATTAAAAAAGTAGTTTTTGTCAGGAAAGAGTTCCTGACAACGCTTGCTTAAAAAGTGAAAAACTAAAAATAACGCTATTTCAAAAAACGAACCCATTTTGCTGTAATGCTAAGAGTGTGATAAGATTATAGAGAAAAAGTTAAAAGTACTGGATTCCCATTTTCATGGGAATGACATTTTTTAATGTATTTATAATTGTCATTTCACCTTTTTTAAGAAAATATAGAAAGAGAATTATGATAAGAAATTTATGTTTTTGGATTCAGAAATAATTTGTGAATATTTCTTTCCCTCAAAAAACTCTCTATGAGAATAGGAAACAGCTGAACCATCAGGATTTAAATACATAATTTTATCAGCAACAGTTCGTAATAGTTCAAAATCATGGCTGATAACTATTACCCCTTTATGCATAAGTTTCAGATTATGAACTAACTCTGAAAACATTCCGACACCCTGCGGATCAAGCCCGCAGGTCGGTTCATCAAAGATGAGAAAATTATAAGAAAGAGCCAACATTACCGCAAAAGCAAACCTCCGTTTTTCACCACCCGATAATGATTGAGGATTTCTGAGAGCTAATTTTTTATAGTCTAAACCAACCAATCGCATAATATCAACAATTTGCTGTTTTGATAACGAAATATTTCTGTTTTGCAGTCCAAACATAATTTCATCAGACAAAATTTGTAAAAAGAATTGATTTTCAGGCTGTTGAAAAAGCATTGTTATAACAGATGATAATTCTTTCTTCTCAGACATTGGAGTTATTGTGATATTTCCTGTATCTATTGGTATCAACCCGCACAACAATGATGCCAAGGTACTTTTACCGCTTCCCGATGGACCTGTTAAGCCGATAGCTTCACCTCGTGAATATGCAAATGAAATATTGTGTAGAATTTCTTCTGTATCATTGTAACCAAAAGAAAGATTTTCAATTTGCACAAGCTCAGATTTATCCGAGAGATGTTGATTGAAACTATCAAAGTCCAAAACTTTCTTTTCATATAATAATCCGGTATCGATTAAAAATTGTATGTCTGAGAAAATCTTGTCAGGACTGCTGTCGGCAGCAATTTCTCCTTCTGAAAACAGAAGCATCCGAGGATATAGCATTGCCGTCTCTTTGTATTGGGTGATATGGATAATAATAATTTCATGGTTCTCTGTTCTTATTATTTCTAACTGTTCTAACAGCAATTGTCTTCCTTGAAAGTCCAAAAAAGAATCAGGTTCATCTAAAATCAAAATTTGTGGTTGAGTTATCATAACCGATGCCACCGCCACTTTTTGTTTCTCTCCCCCTGATAAACCTGAAATAATTCGTTTTCTGAATTTTGTTAATTCAAACTGCTTTAATGTCTCACCGATTTTTTGTTCCATCTCATCAAGTGGACAGCCTATATTTTCCAACCCAAAGGCGAGTTCTTTTTCAACAGTAAGTGCCACCATTTGATTATCTGGGTTTTGGAATACAATACCGACTGACGCATTATTTTGTTCACCACCAAGTTGGAGCAAACCTCTGTCGGGTTTTAATAATTTTACAAGAATTTTTGCAAATGTAGACTTCCCCGACCCGTTTGTACCCATCACCGCGACCGCTTCACCATTTTGGATTGTAAGATTTAACGAGCGAAGTGCCGCCTCAATTGAGTCTCTATAATGAAATGTCAGGTTTTCAATATGTATCATATTTGTCTGATAAAAAAACCGATACTCACACAAAAAAGTATCGGTTTATAAGTTCACAGTGATAACTCTATTCTTCTAAAAAAGCAACATCACCATTACGGGCAGCCCCAACTTCATCTAAACGACGAACAACTGTTGTGTGCGGTGCCTGAGTGACTAATTCTTTATCATGTTCTGCTTCGTATGCTATCTGTTTCATAATCTCGGCAAATTCATCAAGAGTTTCTTTTGATTCAGTTTCTGTCGGCTCTATCATCATAGCCTCCGGAACAATCAAGGGAAAATAATTTGTTGGTGAATGAACTCCAAAATCTAAAAGACGTTTTGAAATATCGAGAGTTTTTACACCGATTTTTTTCTGACGGTTCCCTGACAAAACAAACTCATGCATACAGGTAACATCGTAAGGTAAATCATAATACTCACGTACAATCTCTTTCAAATAATTTGCGTTCAGGACCGCATTTTCAGACACTTCTTTCAGTCCGTCACCGCCTAAAGACCTTATATAGGCAAAGGCTCGAACTAAAACACCAAAGTTGCCATAAAATGCGTGAACCCGTCCGATAGAATCAGGTCTGTCATAATTAAAGAATAAAGAACCGTCATCATTTTTTTCTAAAACAGGAAACGGCAGGAATTTCTCAAGTTTTTTTGTGACAGCAACTGCACCGGAACCGGGACCGCCTCCGCCGTGAGGAGTTGAAAAAGTTTTATGCAGATTAAAATGCATAATATCAAAACCGACATCACCCGGTCTAAAAATTCCCATATTAGCATTTAAGTTGGCACCATCCATATACATTAACCCACCGCCGTCATGGATAATTTTGGCAATTTCTTTAATATTAGTTTCAAATATCCCAAGAGTATTCGGATTAGTCATCATCATACCTACAACTTCATCATCCATAACTTCAGCAACAGCTTCAGGAGGGATAACACCGAACTTGTTTGATTTCACCTGCACCGTTTTAAATCCGACCGATGTAACCGATGCCGGATTTGTTCCATGAGCCGAATCAGGAATAATAATTTTATTACGTTTTGTGTTACCATTCTTCAGATGATACGCTCTCATAATCAGCAGTCCGGTAAACTCACCATGAGCACCCGCTGCCGGTTGAAGTGTAACCGCATCAAGTCCTGCAACTTCACCTAAGTCTTTTGCCAAATCATGCAGCAAACGTAAACTGCCTGAGGACAATTCATTGGGGGTCAAGGGATGGTGCGAGCTAAACCCTTTGAGCCCGGCTGCTTTGTCATTCAGTTTGGGGTTATATTTCATAGTGCAAGAACCAAGGGGGTAAAACCCTTTATCAATATGATGATTCTTGACAGACATACCTACAAAATGACGCATCACTTCACTTTCAGAAATTTCCGGAAGAGGGGCATCGACTGAGCGTTGAAATTTTTCCGGAATAGCTGAAAGAATTTCAGATGGTGATTTTTTAGTTTCAGGAAGAGTATATCCTTTTCTTCCCGAAACTGATTTTTGATAAATTAAATTATTTTTTTTCATTTTTACCGAACACTACTTACTTTCTGTTACCTCACCTTTAAGTTCTTTGATTGATTTTTTAGCAAATTCAACATCATCAGATTCAGGGAACTCCTTGATAAATTTAGTAAATTCTATAATAGCATTTGCTGTATCCCCTTTTATCATTGTAACATAAGGAATATAAATAGATGCTG
>CALCCW010000251.1:0-8374 GCA_937900185.1 uncultured candidate division Zixibacteria bacterium
GGAGGGGCTATGGCAGCAGTATCACGTTGAGTAGGGCCAAGTCGATGTAACGTTAAGCGTAAAAGAAAAATTATTTTTTATCTTTTTCATATTTTTTTTTTTTTAATGATACGGCGACCACCGAGATCTACACTCTTTCCCTACACGACGCTCTTCCGATCTAAAAATGTTTTTAATATGATAGAAAGTGCCGATTTAAAACTTGGAACTGTAATTGACGATGACGGCAATCCAATAGAACTTACTTGGGGAAGATATTCCAGAATTATGGAAGAAAGTTCTCGTGAAGTTCGCAAAGCAGCCAATGACACCGTACAGGCTCAATATCTCAAATATATCAATGCCCTAGCGGCGACCTTGGGAGGCTCTGTAAAAAAAGATTTATTCTTTGCAAAAGCCCGTGGATATAAAGATTGTCTTGAATTCTCTTTAGCGGGTGGAAATATTCCGACCGATGTATATTATTCTCTTATCAAAGCGGTTAACGCCAATCTGGAACCACTTCATAAACTGACCCGTTTGCGTAAAAAGATTTTAAAAGTTGACACTCTGTATAGTTATGATATGTCGGTTCCGTTAGGTCCAAAATCCTCTAAAGAATATTCTTATGAAGAAGCTCAAAAAATGCTTTTTGAAGGATTAAAACCTCTCGGAAAAAAATATCTCAAAGATTTCAAAAAAGGATTTAAAGGCGGCTGGATTGATGTCTACGAAACCGAAGGAAAAGGTACTGGTGCATACAATTGGGGAACTTACTCATCGCATCCATATATTCTTACGAATTTTACAGGACGTTTAGATGATGTCTTTACGCTTGCCCATGAGATGGGACATGCGATGAACAGTTATTATACCAACCGCAATGAACCATACACATATTCCGGTCATGCACTTTTCACAGCCGAGGTTGCCTCGACCTGTAACGAAGCGGTGCTTATGAAATACATGCTGAAGAATGCAAAATCTAAAGAAGAAAAAATTGTTCTTTTAAATCATTATATCAATCAAATCAAAGGAACATTTTTTGTGCAGGTGATGTTTGCTGAATTTGAACTTGCTATTCATAATCGTATTGAAAGTGGCGGAGCAGTATCTGTTGATTATTTTAGAAAAACGTATAGAGAGATATTTCAAAAATATTACGGACCTGACTTAGTCATAGGTGAATACAATGATATGTCCGGTATGAAAATTTCACATTTCTATCGTCAATATTATGTCTACCAATATGCCACCTGTTATGCTGCCGCTCAAATGCTGTCGCAGAGGATTTTAGACGGTGAAAAAGGTATTCTCGATACATATTATAAATTCTTGGAAACAGGACAATCAGCGTATCCGGTTGATATTTTAAAAGCTGCCGGTGTTGATCTGACCAAATCAGATGCTGTCGACCGTACTCTTGCTCTGTTTAGTGAACTTGTTGATGAGTTAGAACGTCTCTTGGATGAAAAATAATTTCAACTAATGTGGTCGGACATTCTTGCCCGACAAATGGACTACTTAAGCAGTCAGGAACCCTTTCCTGACTGTTTAATCGTCGGGGAATTTGCATAGCGAATGAACCAACATTTTTAAAGACCTGTAATTTTTATTACAGGGCTTTTTATAATAGAAAATGAAAGTTGTTTTCAACTACATAAGATTTTCAAAATTATTGCTTGTTTTTTGGCACATTTTTTAGAAATTACTGTTCAAGAAGAAGAACGACTAACGTAATATTTTAAAATAAGTAATAGGAGTTTTATTATGATGATTTCACAAAAAATGGCTGATGCTATTAACGAGCAAATAAAAAACGAATTTTATTCTGCATGGCTTTATTTGGCAATGGCATTTAAAACTGAAGAAATGAGTTTGAAAGTTTTTGCCGAATGGTTTAGACAACAGGAATCAGAAGAAAGAATGCACGCTATGAAAATGTGCAACTATTTATCAGACCAGGGTGCTGAAGTGCATCTTTCTGCTTTAGACCAACCTAAATTTGATGGCAGTTCTATTGGTGCTATGATTGATGAAACAGTCAAGCATGAAAAATTTATCACCGAATGTATAAGTAATTTAGTCGATGTTGCTAAAAGTGAAAATGACAATGCAACTTTCAACTTCTTGCAATGGTATGTTGAAGAACAAGTCGAAGAAGTAGCCTCGGTTACTGAACTTGCCGATTTGGTGAAATTAGCAGGACCACATCAACTGCTTATGCTTGAAAATAGAATGAAAGAGAAAATTGTTCAGCGTACCGCTGAATAGACTGCATCATAAAATTAGAAGGCTGTCGTTTTACGGCAGCCTTTTTTTAGTTATAATAAAAAGGAATCACAATTTTTAACTACTTCAAATTCAAAAATGCACTATATTGGTTGATGAAAAAATTTCTGTTTTTTCTTATTTTATTATTTTCACTGTCGATTGCTGTATCCGCATGTGATGAAACAGTTACAATAGATACTGTCAAATATGCAATTGATGATGTTTGGTGCGGTAAAAAAGTAGATACAACTCTCATAGCAAAGTATGAAGACCTCGCCCGTATTCCTGATTCACTTTGTTTTAAAGACTACAAAATATATATTCGAACTTCAGCAAAAGAGGCATTTATCAAAATGGCTCAAGCAGCATTAAAAGATTCTGTTTTCTTTACAGCAAAATCGGGCTTTCGCTCCCCCGGCTACCAAGCACGGATGATTAAAAGACGGCTCAAAGAGGGAAAGACATTTGTCGAGATAATTCGCTTTGTTGCTCCTCCGGGGTATAGTGGACACTCTACCGGCTATGCTTTAGATCTCGCTACTGGAACATACCCGTTTGCAAAATCTAAAGCGTATTCATGGCTTTTAGAACATGCTGTTTCATTTAAGTTTATCGAGACATATCCCAAAGGTAATGCAACTCTTAAAACATGGGAACCATGGCACTGGGAATTTGTCGGCGATACCGATTCTACATCAATAAATTTTTAGGAATGATAATCATATCAATGGCAGGTCGGACATTCATGTTTATCCTATCTGCTTCTTAATATACTGCCTGTTTTATCTGAGCTTATCAAAAAAAATGTAGCGACAGGGCATTTCCTTGTTTAAATATACACTATTTTTTGATTATTTTTACATTTGCCTATTTCATAAACTCCTATATATTTATCACTATGAGTAACTTTATGCGAAAATATGCCAAGAAATTCTGGAAATCATTTTCCTATTATATTTTAGGATTATATCACCGAATTGACCGACATCATATCTTTTTGATGTCTGCCGGTGTCGCATTCACAATGTTTGTCTGTATTATTCCGCTTCTTTTAATAGTATTTTTTGTACTGAGCAATATTGTGGCACGTCCGGAAATTATTAATGAGATAAATGCGATGATTGACAGGTTTATCCCATACCCGGAATATGCCGAGATGGTAAAAAATGAAATCGTTCTCAAATTAGTAACACTAACCAACTTTAATAGAATTGTCGGGTTGATTGGTGTTTTTGGAGTTATCTTTACCGGAAGTTCGCTGTTTAGCTCGATACGTACGGTATTAAATAAAATTTTTCATCCATATTATATCGAAAAATTCCTTTTGGAAAAACTGTATGATTTTGTGCTAATTGCAATAGTTCTTATACTTTTTTGGGGAACGATTTTTATTCTTCCCGTCGTGAATACAGTTTTGAATTTAGCAAACAGCGTAGCTTGGCTTGAGAAAATTGGAGCCGGAGCATTAAAACCGTTATTGGTTCAATCCGTTTCAGTTTTTGTAACATTTTCTATGTTCTTTATAGTTTTTTGGCTGATACCATTAAGCAGAACAAAAATACGTATTGTGTTGGTCAGTTCAATTACAGCAACAGTTTTTTGGCGAATAGCTGAATTTCTTTTTGGATTTTATCTCAGCCACGTTGTCACTTTGCAGTATCTGTATGGTGTTTATGCCTTTTTGGTGATAGTAGCATTTTGGATTTACTATGCGGCGTTTTCGATGTTTGTTGCCGCAGAAATCGGACAGCTTTATTTTGAACGATGGCAAACAGAGAAAGAGAAGCATAAAAGTATTTTCTTCAATGACGACTTAGAACCAAAATAGGGAATTTGTAATGACAGGGCATTGCCCTGTCTAAAAGATTTTGTAGGTCGAAACCCCTGTGGTTTCGACAAAACAGTTTTTGTAGGTCGGGATCCCTGTGATCCCGACTTCAATGGCTTAGACCCTTTAGTGGTTCTGCCAGTTTTTATCAATAGTATTACTCATCAACCCATTGAATGATATTATCTACGGTTTTACTCTTTTGAATATGAAGTATTGCATCTGAGTTTGTGGTAACAGCTTTTAAAATTCCATTCCCGATTTTAGTTCCTCCATCTCCTGGATAAACATCAATCCCGTATGGTACTGACAATCCTGTATCAGTTATCTCACAGTAGCTAAGAATACCACTTGCTGCACTCATATGCCAATATGTCCAAATACGAGGATATTTATAATGTCTTTCAATCGCTATTGTATGAGGAGAACCACCAATCCTTCCAACTTTATAAAATTGTGTATTACTATCTTTTAAATATACAGTAAACCCGATACCACCGGTTCCGTATGTTGATATGTCATCAGATAGAGCCATATCTTCCAGACCATCAAAGTTAAAATCCCCAAGTATACGAAGACGCTCTCCACTTGTATAAGGTTCTTTTTTTAGTGGTATTTGTGATGGATCATCAATAAGGTTTTTTGAATAGGTAATTGATATTACACAATAAAATATTGTTACAATTATAGGAATTATATAATTATTTTTATACATGATTTTCTCCTATTCTAATTTATTTATATCAATATATTATATGGTTAAGCCAGGGGTTAGTTCAATAACATTTTAGGTTATGTCAGTTCCTTATTCGCTTTGCGAATTGAGAACTGACATCATATTGTTAGTTCACAATTTTGATTAATCAAAATCAGGCACTAATGAAACAAGGAAGTTATGTCGGGTTTCTCACAATTATAATTTTTTAGAATCGGAACTACGAGCTTGAAATATTCCCCCTACTTCACACGCCAGAGATTAAATACCGCTTTGTCATATACATCACCGTCAGGCTGGGTAATCAAAAGTTTAAACTCAATTGTATCTTTAGCAACTTGGTCGATAACCAATTCATATTTGTCTTTCCCACGCATCCGTTCGCCTTTGATGATATTATCTTTACGGATGCCATAATACAACGCATGTTTGTTGCGGTTATCCCACACCTCCCATGATACCGAATCGGTCACAGGGTCGATATACAGATACCCTGAATCATTATATGTAAACATAAACTTTTCGCCGCTGAGTGAAGTCCGTAGTTTTTTGGATTTTTTATCATAGACAAATGTCGCTTTACCGTCGATACCGACTTTTGTATGTACCCCCGGTAAAAGAAATGCTCCATTGCCTTCCCATGTTCCGTCCAATTGTGACAGTTCAATTTTCTTAATCTCACCGGCATTGAGAAATGAACTCATTAAAAGTATTGATACAATAATAGACAGCAGTTTTATATTTTTTAGCATATAATTTTCCTTTGTTAGTTATACATATATATCAAATTAAAGCTCGAAACTCAATGAGAAATACAATAATAAATTGTTAAAACATAAAAAGAATTCAACAATCAAAATATTCTCGTAAGTTGTTGTTATACAGTTAAATAAAAACAGATATTTAGCTGTTTTTTGTTGATTTCTGCACTCTTTTTAAGTATCTTTTTAAAGTATTTGACAATGAAAATAAGAACTGCATATAAGGACTTTTCTCATGGCAATTAAACGCCAAAAAATTGAAACGATATATTTGGAAGAGGAGATGAAATCCTCTTATCTCGACTATTCAATGTCGGTTATTACTAACCGTGCATTACCGGATATTCGTGACGGCATGAAACCGTCAAACCGTAGAATCTTGGTTGCGATGAATGACCTCCATCTTGCCCCCGGTAAAGGGCATCGTAAATGTGCTAAAATCGCCGGTGATACTTCCGGTAACTATCACCCTCATGGTGAACAAGTAGTCTATCCAACACTCGTTCGTATGGCACAGGATTTTAACTTACGTTATCCATTGGTCGACGGTCAGGGTAACTTTGGGTCTATTGATGGTGATGGTGCCGCAGCTATGCGTTACACCGAGGCACGTTTAACTCATATTGCCGTAGAAATGCTTGCCGATCTTGAAAAAGATACTGTTGATTTTATGCCGAACTATGACGGTACAATTTCCGAGCCGAAAGTTCTTCCGGGGCGGTTTCCTAATCTCTTATGTAACGGTACAACAGGTATTGCCGTTGGTATGGCAACTAATATTCCACCGCACAACTTAAATGAAATTTGTGAGGCTATTTTAAGAGTTATCGAAGATACCGAATGTACCAATGACGACTTAATCGAAATAGTTCCAGGTCCCGATTTCCCGACAGGTGGTATTATCAATGGTCGGGCAGGAATCGAACAAGCATACAAAACCGGTAAAGGGCATATTTCGGTTCGTGCAAAAGCAGGTGTAGAACCAATGAAAAATAATAGGGAATCTATTATTATTTCTGAGATTCCATTTCAGGTCAATAAATCAAACTTGATTGAAAAAATTGCCGATTTGGTTCGTGATAAAAGAATTGAAGGTATTTCTGATTTGCGTGATGAATCTGATCGTGACGGTATGCGTATTGTTATCGAACTCAAGCGTGATGTACAGGCAGATATAATTCTTAATCAACTTTACAAACACACAACAATGCAAAACACTTTCTCTGCCAACATGCTTTCATTAGACCATGGTGTTCCAAAACTCATGACCCTCAAACAGATGATTGACTGTTTTATTGAGCATCGTCATGAAGTTGTTACCAGACGTACAAAGTATGAACTAAAAAAAGCTGAAGACAGAGCTCATATCTTAGAGGGCTACCGCATTGCTCTTGACAATATTGATGCGGTCATTGAACTGATAAAAAAATCAAAAGATACACCGTCTGCTCATGCTGGATTGATGAAAAAGTTCAAACTGTCCGAACGTCAGGCAACAGCAATTTTAGAAATGCGTCTGCAAAGACTGACCGGTTTGGAACGTCAAAAAATTGAAAATGAATATGCTGCTCTTATTAAACGTATCTCCGAACTCAAAGCAATTTTGGCATCAAAACCTCTCAGAATGCAAATTATTAAAGATGAAACAAAAGAGCTTGCCAATAAATATGGAGATGAACGGCGTACTGAAATTCAGGATGCTGTTGATGATATGACTGTTGAAGATTTAATCGCCGAGGAGGAAATGGTTATCACTATTTCTCATCTCGGTTATGTTAAACGTTTGTCCGTGACACAATATAAAAAACAGCAGCGCGGCGGGAAAGGTGTCAAAGGGATTGAAACTCGCGATGAAGATTTTGCTGAACATCTCTTTATTGCCTCAACCCATGACTATATTCTGTTCTTCTCAACCAAGGGAAGAGTGTACTGGGTCAAAGTTCACACGATACCAACATCAGGTAAATTGGCAAAAGGGAAACCGATTATAAATCTGTGTCAGATTGAAAAAGGCGAGTCGATTACCGCATTTTGTAAAGTCAGAAATTTTACCGAAGATAATTTCGTAGTGATGGCGACCAAAAATGGTCAAATTAAGAAAACACCGCTTACAGCATTCTCTAATCCTCGTAAAGCGGGCGTGAATGCGATGAATTTACCGTCAAATGATGAACTGATTGAAGCAACTATCACCGATGGTGAATATGAAATTGTTCTGGCAACCCGTATGGGCATGGCTATCAGATTCCCTGAAGAAAAAGTTCGTTCTATGGGGCGTACTGCCTACGGTGTACGAGGTATCAATCTTGCCAAAAATGATTATGTTATCGGTATGGTTGCGGTTAAGCGTGATAGTTCGCTTTTGGTTGTCTCTGAAAACGGATATGGCAAACGGACTAAAATTGATGATTACCGTATGACCAACCGCGGCGGAAAAGGTGTTATTAATATGAAAGCATCTGAACGCAATGGTGAAGTTGTTACTATCAAGGAAGTTCTTGACCAAGATGAACTTATTCTGATGACGCAAAACGGTATAGCCAATCGTCAGTCTGTAAAAGATATCAAAGTCATCGGACGGAACACTCAAGGTGTCAGACTGATAAAACTCAAAGGTGATGACAAAGTAACTGATGTCGCCCGTGTGGTGAACGATTAGATAAATTTCTATAAATGTCATCTCAGCGTAGAGGCTTGTTGAAAAAGTCCAAAATATGTTTCAAGACCCTTCGACTCCGCTCAGGGTGACTTGAAACACAACAACTTATAATATGTCATGCTGAGCGGAGTCGAAGTATGTTCCGAATTTAGAGGTTT
>CALCCW010000252.1:0-4536 GCA_937900185.1 uncultured candidate division Zixibacteria bacterium
TTTTTCTATTATTTTTTTTTTTAATGATACGGCGACCACCGAGATCTACACTCTTTCCCTACACGACGCTCTTCCGATCTCCTATAACTGAAAACAAATCAGAAACATTTGATGAAGTAAGCGTATTAAGTAATATTGTCTCAATGAGATTAACTACTGATGTATCGTCACTGGTAATGATGACTCTAGATAGTAATATATTATGTGTTGATGCGGGCGATTTAACACAACTTGAGAAGTATTCAAATGCTATGATTATCGTTATGGAAGATATCTATCAGTCTGCATTCCTGCCAGATTCACTTGGTAAAGAATTGTCTGAATCTGAATTAATTCCTGAAGTTTATTCCTTAGCTCAGAATTATCCGAATCCATTTAATCCACAAACTGAGATATTTTTTAATCTACCAGAAGCAACCGATGTGAAATTAGAAATTTATAATACATTAGGACAACTGGTAACTGTTTTATTTGAAGGGAAACTTGAGGCTGGGATCCATTCATATAAGTGGGACGGTACAAATATTGCAAGCGGTATGTATCTCTATCGTTTGATAACAGATGATTTTTCTTCAACGAAAAAAATGTTGTTATTGAAGTAATTATTTTGATATTAATTTATTTAAAGCCAGCATGTTAATAATATTTGCTGGCTTTTTTATAAAATTTAGATTTTGGTGCAGTATTTTAGTGAAATAATTTTCATTATTATACTTGTTTTATATCCTATTGAAATCTCTTCTATCTTTGATAAAAGCTATAATTACATCTTCAAATCTACGAAACAACCAGAATCAGTCACATTACATTTTGAACAAAAAGAACCTTAATTTTATCTTCTGATTGGAGTGTATCAACAAATCCTTCAATCTCCTTAAAGTAATTGATATCCGTGACATAAATTAGAATCTCCTCAAACCGATTCTTAACATTCTTCTCAATATTTTTCTTCCAATCTGACTTACCTGTTTCTATTTCAATTGCTGTTTTCTTGCCTTCCTTTTCTATTACAATATCTGTAAATCCATTTCCAGGTTCTTCAAGTTTTATCAGATATCCAAGTTTTTTATAATGTTCTGCTACTTTAAATTTCCAGTACTCATGCTCCAAACTCCCCCAACGTCTACTCAGTGGCTGATTCAAACCATATTGTTTTATGAGCTCTTTCCCGGTTGGTGTAAATTCTAATAGAACCAATTTCCCCGATCTAATAGGAATTGCTACTTGTTTAATTATGCCTGATTCAAGCAGACGTTCTTTAACAATATTTCCTTTTCTCCTGCTTGTTAATAGTCGTTTATAGCGTTCAACTACTCCCGAAAATGGAAACTCAATAATATCTTTGATAAAGATTATATCTTTATCTTCTGGATTATATTTTGGTTTTGCTTGCTCTATTGGTTGAACTACTTCTAAGAATTCAGGGTCTTTTGTTATTAGTTTACTTTTCATAAGCTGTTTTAATTTGTCGTCAGTAATTGCTCCTTTAGGAACTTTGATATGCGGAATTATAATTTGAAACGGATCCACCCAACGTCCCTGAAGTTTCACCACAGCATGACCTATCGGAAGTCTACCAATCATCATTCGTTCATCATCATCAAGAAGCATAGCAGCTGAGATTGCGGTCACATCAGACCTATGTTTGAGGTTGAGTGTAATTGTTGTATAGGTATTCCCTAAAGCTGGAGTGCTGATCATTGAGGGGTGTTGATCTACTAAAATAATTGCTTCTCCCAATTCTCTAATCTCTCTAATAATTGTATCAGTCAGTGCTTCCCCTTTTCCCCCGGTTCTTTTGAGAAGAATGTGATGTGCCTCCTCAATAATAATAACATGTTTGAACGCTTCTCTATCGGGTTGAGTCAACCTGTAATGATGTATCCAAAGAAGAAGTGATTCAATAATAAGGGTTTTATCAGCATTGGTCAGCGAATCAAGTTCAAGTATGACATTATGTTCCAACAAGTTAGCGATATTAGGTTGTCTATTGGTGTTAACCACATCACCCATAAATCCAAAGCAGATACTTTTGATAGTTCTTGCGGCTGAATCCATCCACTGGGCTTTTCTCCCTTTTACTGGTGTCTCATCCAACCATCTATGTATATCGTTAAATGTCGGGTATTTTTCAGGAGAACCGCTATACACTTTGAATTCATCGTATACAGCATTAATTGCTTCCTGAAACAAAAACATAACTCCCTCTCCCACATAATAGGAATGAGCTATAATTTCAATCAGCTTTTTCATCCATACCTTTGGGTTAATACCATCCGGTGGTATCAGTGGATTAAATTGAAAAGGAACAGTCTCTCTACCAACAGTGTAAACGATTATATTTTGATTGGTCAAAGCAAGAATATCACGATAATTACGTTTCCAATCAAATATGAGAAATGGTTTTTTCTTGTTAAGAAAATTATCGATAATTTTAAATACCGCATTTGTCTTCCCCGCTCCAGACCTTCCAAAAATAGCTGTATGCTGAACCCATTCATCTTCTCTAATTCCAAATGGAAATAGGGTCTTGTTTGCATATCTGACTTGACCGATTGGATATTCCCCTTCAGCATCTTCTTTGGATGGAGATGAAAGCATCACTTGATTATTTTCTAGATCACTCCCGAGTAGTTTATTTGCCCAGAGGTTAAGCATTGACTCAAGCTCTACTTTGCCCATCCTATCTTCTGATAAATAAGCCAACCATAAAATATCAGCTTTTTTGCCGATAATAGGTTTGAGTTTTTGGAGTGTTTTCTGAACATCCATCAAATTCCCCCATCAATCATTTTCTGTTTGGATTGCTCTTTATAAAGTTCTGTAACTATTATACGAAGATCCTTTTTAAGAAGTAAGGTATCCTTCCAGGCTGTGATTTTTTCCATTCGCTTTTGTTTATCAAAATCCAACAGTTCTTTTTCAAATAACATTCTTCGTTTATCCATAATAGGATCCCTACCAATATACCAATGTTCCATATTATGAAGCTTTGTCATTAGCTCACACTCACCAAGTGCTATTCCATATAGATTCCGTTTTTTTATCATTTCACGATTGTCAATAAGCCCAACAATATCTTTCATCGATCTTGCAAGATTTACTTTTTTAGCTTGGAAGAAATTATCAAGAGGATCAGCCGACAATGATGATATGTTTTTTAGTGATGCATCTAGCTGGTAGAGATCACTTAAAGAAGAATGAGTAGAAATTGAGTATGAATCTGATTGTTTAGAATCATCTATGAGATAACTGTTTTTATGTGAATTATATCGATACTCATTCAACCGATTGTTATTGAATTCCATTTTATGTCTTCCCTGATAAGTAGTAATATGGTTTAGTTTATAAATGTTTTGGAATTTTACGATAGTAATAATTGTTGACAATATAATAGATTTATTATAAATTATTAGAAATAAAACTGTCCAATAAAATTATGAGAAGAATATGAAACAATTACGTTTAATTTTGCTTTGTTCATCAATATTGATTGTTAGCCAATCTACTTCATATTCTGCCCAAAGACTGCTATCACTACCTTTTCAAAACGGTACAATAAAACAATGTGTTCAGGGGGCAAATGGTTCTTATTCTCATAATTTTACTTCAACTCAATACGATATTGATTTTGATACCGATAATCTTTCAGATGAAATATTAACCGCACCAGCTGATGGTATCGCATATACTTTAGATGATGGATTAGAAACTGGTTTTGGTAAACACGTTATTATTGACCTTGGAGATGGAACTTTTATCATTTTAGGACATTGTAAATCTTTTATAGTATCAAATGGTGAAAACGTTACTAGGGGTCAACCAGTAGCAATAGAAGGAACTACCGGAAATTCTCAAGGTGATCATGTACATTTCGGTTTACATGCAGGTGATCCGACAATAAGTGCATTGAATAGTGTATCAATTGAAGCTGACTTTATCTGGGGAAGAGACATTACTATTGATGGAACATTTCAAGAATTTACAAGTTCGTCTTTTATTGGTGATTTAGTTTCTGGTCATTTTTATGAAACTGACAACAGTTCGATATATTTACAGATAGCAAAATTTATTGATGGCTGGCATAAAGATACTTCACAAGCTTTTTGGGATAAATATATTTCTATACGCAATGAAGGTCATCCTTTAGGCGATCCTTGGGATAACGGACCAGGTGGTGTTTATGTCCATGAATTAAACGGTATGTTAATTCAGGATTTTCAGGGAGCCGACAACAATTTTGATCATCCTTATACTGCGTTTATTAAGGGACCTAATTCAACTGATTTAGTGTGTTTACTAAAAGAGGGGTTTTGGTCTCATTATATGAATGAAGCTGGCTGGCTTAGTTATGGCTATCAGATCGGAAGAGCGTCGTGTAGGGAAAGAGTGTAGATCTCGGTGGTCGCCGTATCATTAAAAAAAAAAACAATTAATAAATAAAAAAATTAATAATGAAAATCTCCGCATTCCTTTTACCTCTCAAGCACTTCTGTCACTACATATATCATCATGTCGCTTCACATATATGTCGTC
>CALCCW010000253.1:0-5472 GCA_937900185.1 uncultured candidate division Zixibacteria bacterium
AGCGGAAGTAGGAGAGATGAAGTGAGTGCTCGTTACAAGTGATGGTGGCAGAGGTAAGAACAATATATTGGTGGGAGTATGTTATTATGTATTTTTTTTTTTTTTTTCAAGCAGAAGACGGCATACGAGATATATCAGTGTGACTGGAGTTCAGACGTGTGCTCTTCCGATCTCCGTTTTCAAACTCATCGGAACCGGCTATAACGGCAAAAGGGATGCCTACTTTATCGCCATACTTAATTTGTTTGGTAAGATTTTTTGTGTCTCCGCTGAATATTTCAGAAGGTATTCCGGCAGTCCGAAGTTGTTTGAGTAATTTTAAATAATCAGGCAGCCGCTCTTTATCCATGACTGTTACCAAAACTTTTGAAGTTGCTTCTGTCATCTCAAGAGCATCTAAAGCTATGAGAGCCGCAAGCAGTCTATCAACTCCAATTGATGAACCGACCGCGGGAATAGAACGCCCTAAAAAGCGGTCAACTAAATTATCATACCTTCCTCCTGAAAATACGGAGCCGTATTCAGGAAGGTCTAAAAGAGTCGTTTCAAAAACAGGTCCGGTATAGTATCCAAGTCCGCGAACAATGGTTAAATCTATTTCTGTTTGAGAAAAATCAATATCCATATTTTTAAGATTGTCTAAAATAATCCTCAGTTCATTGATTCCGGTTTGAGAAATTTCGATAGAGCCTAATAACTTTTCAACTTTGTCCAACGCAATATTGTTTTTATCAGATGCGATATCTAAAAATTCTTCGACCTTGCTTATTTGAGAGTTTTCGAGTTCAACACCTTTTATCTTATCACCGGAAACATCGATTCTCCCCTGACCTAATTCCTGTATAACCGCATCTCTGCCCTGCTTGTCAAGTTTATCAATCACCCGAAGTACATCAGAAGTTTTTTCTTGAGGTATAGCAGAATACTCTATAAGACCGTTTAAAATTTTTCTATTTGAAAATCTTACTTTATAATTATTGATATTAAGACATTGCATTGTCGACACCATCGTGGCAATTATTTCAGAATCAGCAAGCAAATTTTGTGTACCGACAATATCTATATCAAACTGCATAAATTCCCGGTATCTGCCCGGTCCCGGTTTATCCACACGCCAGACATTGCCGTATTGGTATCTCCGAAAAGGTAAGGCTAAAGTCGGATTACTTGCCACATACCGAGCCAAAGAAACCGTAAATTCATACCGCAATGCCATATTAACTTCATCGGGTCCCTCAAAGCCAAATAATTCATTTAATGAATCCTGATTGTAGTGCGAACCTAACAAGGTTTCAGCAAGCTCAAGCGATGCTGTTTGAAGCGGAAGGAATCCCATTAATTCAAAAGAATCACGAATCTTGGCAAGCATTTTCTCACGAGCTATCTGCTCTCTTGGAGGATAGTCTCGAAATCCTTTAAGAACCTGCGGCTTTACTTTTTGTTTTTTATTTTTTTTGCTCATACATTTCTATACAGTTACTTACTTATATTATATTTATTCGATAATGTATGAAATTTTATTTTTAATAGCAACAATCAGTTATGTAAATCTGTTTTGGACAATTACTTGATTTATTATTAAAATACCTTTATTTTGTCACTCTAAATTAAAGGAGTCAATATGAATTCAAGATTACTGCTTTTTGTAACCGCAATATTCCTTTTGTCAGCATCTGCTTTTGCCAAAGATGGAGCCATTGACGAAAAATTACTTAATCAATTTGAAACAAATTTGAATAAAGTTGAAAATACTGACCAACTCATTAATATGGTTACGAATAACAAAATTAAAGATATTTCCCTAAACCATGAAAAAGTTATCAGCCACAATAAATTGTTTAGTTTAAAACTAAAACCGACCGGAATCACTAACCAGAAAAATTCGGGAAGATGCTGGGCATTTGCCGGTAACAACATGATATCTTCAAAAGTTATGACAGATTTACAACTGTCCGATTTTGAACTTTCTGAATCATTCATTGCATTTTATGATAAACTAGAAAAAGGGAATTTCTTCTTAGAACGTATCATTGAACTGCGTGACCGTCCTCTTGACGACCGTTCACTGCAAGGTGAGTTCAGCTCTCTTTTTGGCGATGGTGGTTGGATGAACTATTTCTTGAATCTTATTGAAAAATATGGAGTTGTTCCAAAAGAAATTATGCCTGAAACAAAACAGTCATCAGCAACTGCCACTTTAAACAATCTTGGAAAAACTCTCCTTCGCTCTGATGCTGCCGAGCTTCGTGAAATGAATAAAAACGGAAAAGATGTCAAAGCTCTTCGCAAACGTAAAGATGAAATGTTGTCTGAATTATATCAATTTTTAGTTCTCAATTATGGAAAACCGCCCTCAAAATTTGTGTTCCGCTATGAGTTTAAAGATAAAGATGATACGACCAAAACTCCAAAAGAAATTATTGAAAAAGAGTTTACTCCGAAATCATTCTATAATGAATTTTACTCATCTACAGCATCTGAATATGTCGCTATTGTAAACAATCCGACTATGGATTACGATACTCGTTATATCTTAGAAGAAAGCCGGAATATATACGAACAAAGTGATTTCGACTTGATCAATCTTCCTATCAAAGATTTAAAAAAATACGCCAGATTATCTTTGATTGATTCTCAAGCTGTGTGGTTTGCCTGTGATGTCGGGAAAGATAATTACAATTCGGGTGCTATCTTTGATGTTGACATCTATGACTACAACAAAACGCTTAATCTTGATTTTAAAATGTCCAAAAAAGACCGCATACTTTATGGAGACATTTCGCCAAATCATGCGATGGTCCTTACAGGAATCGACACCGCCCAATCGGGAGCAACAGTCAAATGGCTGGTTGAAAACAGCTGGGGTACAAAAGTAGGTAAAGACGGTTTTTGGAGTATGTATGATGACTGGTTTGATGAGTATGTTTTTCTTGTCATAGTTGATAAGAATCTTTTATCAGATAAAGATAAGAAACTGCTTGAGTCTAAACCTAAACGGATAAAAGATTGGGAGCCGTTTTTTTTGGCACTCAGAAATTTGGAATATTAAAATAATGTCGATAGTAGAAAAATTATTACAGATTCTGCCGCAAAAACAAGTTTCCAACCATACTGACCAATTAAATGTTGTCTCCAAAGATGAATCCACTCTTGATGCGGTAATTCCACTGGCAGTTGTTTGGGCAGATTCGGCAAAACAAATATCTGAAATTATAAAACTGTGTATTCAAACCAAAACTCCTCTGACAACTCGAGGTGCCGGTTCAGCTTTAGAGGGGTCGACTATACCGTCAGCAAATGGGATTGTTTTAGATGTCAGTAAAATGACTGATATTATCGAGTTTTGGGTTGATGATTTACAAGTAAAAGTCCAACCGGGTATTATCTATGACGACTTAAACAGATACTTGAAACGTGAGTCTCTCTTTTTCCCGCCATCCCCAGGGGGGTCAGGCGATTTAGCAACTATTGGCGGTATGGTTTCAACCAACGCATCAGGAATTTACTCTGTCAAATATGGTGGTACAAAAGAGTATATCTTAGAGCTCGAAATTGTAACCGGTGACGGAACAATAATGAAAATCGGTAATAGAGCCATAAAACGCTCAAGCGGATATAATTTAGTTGACCTTATCACAGGTTCTGAAGGCACTTTAGCTGTCATTACCGCTGTCACTCTCAAATTAGCCGGATTACCCGAAGGACGATTAAAAACAGCTTTCAAATTTGATTCAGAGATTAATGCAGCAAAAGCTGTCTCTGAAATATGTAAATACGGTATAGATGTTGCCGCTATTGAATTTTTGGATAAAAACGTTATGGAAGCATTGAATTTGCTAAAAGATTATAAATTACAAGAAGTCCCTGCTTTATTCTTAGAATTCCACGGTTCTGAAGAAGTACTACAATCCAATAATGAAATGGCAGCATCTATTTGTGAAGAGTTTGGAGGAACTGAGTTAAAACTCGCGGGCAGACAGAATCCATGGGAAATAAGACATTTTGTCACTGATGCTATAAAACATAGAAAACCGGGGTATACGATTTTACGAAATGATGTTGCTTTTCCTATCTCAAAACTTCCAGAGATGGTAGATTATTGTCATACTTTAAGCAATAGATTTAACATCCTCATACACGCCTTTGGTCATGTTGGGTTGGGTTTGCTCCATGCTCTTATTCTGGCAGATAAAACAGACGAAAAGAAATGGTCTCAAGCTCTTGAAATAAACGATTTAATCATTAAAAAAACTCTTAAGCTTGATGGTACTATATCGGGAGAACACGGTATAGGTTTGGGGCATAAGAATTTATTTGAATTAGAACACGGAAATGCTGTTTCTTTGATGCAAAAGATAAAAAAGCAATTTGACCCACAAGATATTTTGAACCCCGGTAAAATATTTGACTTATAATGAAAAAGACATTTATTAAAGCAGATCGGAAGAGCACACGTCTGAACTCCAGTCACACTGATATATCTCGTATGCCGTCTTCTGCTTGAAAAAAAAAAATACTTTATTTCTTCTTCCCTTTCTTAACTATTTTAATCCCTCGTAGACCAAGAATAATTAGTCCTATAATGATGATTTTTAGAATATAGTGACCTTGCATATCCATAAAATCTCGGGTCATGGGGGTTAGGGTCCCCGCGAGCAAATGAGAGGGGATACTGATGGGTACCGCCAAAAATAACCAGTTCTTTTTTGGTATGTCCAATCGAAGTTTTAGAAAAAGCTTTGATAGCAAAGGTGCTAAAAGACCAATAAACAGAAAAGTAGCTAAAAAATCAAAAATAGCGTATTCACCTAATCGAAATTGCCTGAGATATTCTATTGGGACCATGTTGTGTGGTGATAAGATCCTGAAACAAGTTCAGGAAGTAGGTAGGGTAGTTCAGGAAGTAAAAGACGGTACAGGAGGTGGAGGTAGATTGTTGTCACTCCCGATTTAGTCGGGAGTCCACCTAATTAACAGTGTGGTAAATTGTGATGGATACTCGTCGGAGTTTATCCCGTACTGAGATACGGGGCGGGTATGACTAAAGGGTGTTGTAGGTTTTATTGTTCCGCTAGCTCAATCATCTTATCTAAACTCTTTTTAGCCCCTTTTAGGATGTCTTCGGGTAAATCAATTATCTGCTCCGGTGTTGGATTTTTTAAGGCTGTTAGAACGTCTTTTAGCATGACTTTTTTCATATAGGGACATATGGCACAAGTACCAACCACTTTTTTGTCTTTTATTTCCGTTTTCATGCGATCTGTCAGTCCGCATTCTGTTACCAACATAAAGTTTTTTGCATCAGAAGCCTTTACGTATTTAAGCATGTCCGTGGTTCCGCCTACCATGTCCACTTCTTGCACTACCGTAGGGCTGCATTCGCTATGTGCCAGAACTTTAACACCGGGGTAATCCTTTCGTACTGCTTTTACACTTTCCGGGCTGAACTCTTCGTGTACAATACAGCGTCCT
>CALCCW010000254.1:0-20344 GCA_937900185.1 uncultured candidate division Zixibacteria bacterium
TGCATTATTGTTTTTTTTTTTTTTTCTTTTATTATGTGTTTTTTTTTTTTAATGATACGGCGACCACCGAGATCTACACTCTTTCCCTACACGACGCTCTTCCGATCTAGCGTTTACAATCAGCTCTTCCCGCTCTTTCATTTCAGTTGTGATATACCGCTCACCATTCACCAATGTCTGTTTTCGAATATAATTATCGGGTACTTTTTCAACATGTGATTTTGAAATTTCCAAGTAATACCCAAATACTTTATTATAACCGACTTTTAAATTTGGAATACCGGTACGTTCTCTTTCTTTAGACTGCAGTGAGGCAATAAACTGACGGGCATCTTTAATAGAGTTATTCATCGCATCAAGCTCTTCTGAATACCCATACTTAAAGACAGAGCCTTTATGAGAGACAAGCGGAGGATTCTCAACAAGTGCATTTTCAATTTTCTCAATAATATGAGTAGACACCGGAATATAGGCAGATAGATTCATCAAATGCGGCGAGTGGGCATCTTTCAAAATATTTTTTATATGAGATGCTATAGTTAAGGCATTACTGACAGCTTTCATCTGTCTTGGATTCAGTTTGCCTATACCAAGTCGACCGGAGAGTTTTTCTAAATCAGGAAGGGTCTTTGTTGCTTCATAAATTCTATATGCGAGTTCACGATTTTTGACAAGTTCGGCAACTCCGGTCAGACGAAGTTCTATTTTGGTTTTCAACTTAAACGGACGTAACAACGACTGCTTAAGCCGTCTTGCTCCTGAGGCAGTATTACATTTATTGATAACAGAGAAAAGCGTGTTTTCTTCGGTAGAGTCAGAACTGTTCTTGATAAGTTCTAAGTTGCGGACAGTGCTGTAATCAAGCTGCATAAATTCATTGTTATCATACTTTGATATTTTATTTATATGAGAAAGTTGGTCACGATAATTTTCTTTGAGATACCTAAAAATTGCCCCTGCCGCCGAAAGAGCAAGTTTGTTTTTGGCAACACCAAAACCTTCAAGAGTCGTAGTTCCAAAATGACGATTTAAATCAGCTTCAGCATTTTTGGCATCAAAATTCCATTCACCAAAATCGGTAAGAGATCTTTCTATATTACGAAGTCCCAATCGGTCAACCAACTCTTCTTTGTTTGAATCAGATGGATATATAATTTCAGACGGTTCAAGCAGCCGCATTTTTTCTAAAATCTCAAGTTGGTCTCCCTCGTCACATATAAACGAACCGGTTGATATATCAAGAGCCGCCATCCCCATTTTCTTATGACCATTTTCAATGAGAGCCGCCAAACATATCGAATTTGACTCATTATCGGGAGTATCTATTGTTGCTGTCCCTGGGGTTAGAATTTCAACAATATCACGCTTGACAATTCCTTTGGCAGTTTTAGGGTCTTCGACTTGTTCGACAACAACAACTTTTTCACCGGCAGCAAGAAGTTTGGCAAGATATTTATCGGCAGAATGATACGGCATTCCGGCAAGAGGTATCGCTCCTTCGGCACCTGAGGACCGAGATGTAAGAGTAATACCTAAAATGGGAGCTGCTTTAATCGCATCATCACCAAACATTTCATAAAAATCACCCATTCTGAAAAACAGAATTTTATCGGGATGTTTTTCTTTCACCGCATAAAACTGCTTCATAAGTGGCGTGACTGATTTAGTTTTCTTTTTTACTTCTTCACTCATCGAGCAATAACCTGAAAGACTTCATTATGTTTTGATTCGAGAGTTTCTTTGAATGTATAGGCAGAATTATATGTTGTAAAATGCCCAACAAACACAACGTAATATTTTTTATCTGATATTTTTTTTGTATTTATATCTATTTTTTTATTATAGGTTTTAAAAGATTTAGAGAATTTTTTCGCATTAGAATGTGAAGCAAAGACACCTACCTGCACTGAATAGTACGTGTCAGTTAATTGTTCCGCTTTGTTGTCATTGTCACTTGAAGTTGCCATCCCGCTCATTTTATCGATAGTAGCATCCAATCCAATTGAATGCGGAAAACCGTCACGCTGAATATTGTAATAAAACACTGCATCGTCTGTATTTTTATTCTGAATTGCTGTAGATGCCAAGGCATAAAGAGCCATTGGTACTCCCGGACCGGACTTCTCTCTTGCAAGTGAACGTAAAATTTTATGTGCAGCTACATTTTTGTTGTATCTACGCATAACACGTGCTTTATCAATTAACCCGTATTGATATTTATCACCTTTTGAATATTCCATAAGGTATCTGTCTATATCTTTAATAGCAGAGTTATAATTCTTTTTATTCTCTTCAAAGGCTACTCGAAGACGAAACATATCACTTCGGTATTTACCATTTTCCCAATGAAGTAAATATACATCGACTGTTTTTTTGAGCAGTCGACTATCACCTTTTATAAAATAATAATGAGCAAGCCGATGATATATTTCTTGACGAAATGATGCTGAAACCGAAGCCCGTAATGCAGCCTCCATTAGCTGTGCCGATTTATCCGCTGATTCTTCAAGCATACTTAAAAAATAAAGATCATCACCATCTCGATTCACGGCTGAAGAACGAAGCGAAAGCGAGTCCTTTGCTTCATCTAATTTACCTTTTTTAATTAAAGAATAAATATTATCAGCAGAGACAGAAAAGCAGCAGACATATAAGATTAGAAATGCAAGAAAGAGAATTTTTTTCATCTGAAGATTTCTAAAAAAATCACATAACCTTTGATTTAGATTTTTTGAAGGCACCGGTTGTTTTATGTAATTTTTGATCAATTGTTTTTAAGAGTTGTTCTATTTTCTTACTGTTATTATTAAAAAGATAAATTCTGACCAATTCAATAACCGATTTTATATCATCGGGATAATCTTCAATTATTGATACAAGAATTTCTTCTGCCAAATCAGTATCACCCTTTTTCTCATAAAACTCAGCAAGACACAATCGAGCGGTCAAATTTTTAGGAGAGTGAGCTAAAATATTTTCACAAATCTTATTTATTTCACCATATCGTCCAAGATCAAAAAGAACTTTTTTTAATCGTTCAATAACCTGATGACCTTGGTTGGGAACATTGCTAATCATTTTATTCCAAAAATTAAGAGCATCCTCAAACCGTTCTTCTTCTTGATACGAATCACCGATAGCTAAATAAGCATCAACATATTGCGGATCAAAACCAAGTGCTTCTTTAAACAAAACTCGTGCTTTATGATACTCACGTTTTTTAAACAGTTGTTCACCTTTTTTATACTTAAATGCAGCCAATGGTTTTTTGGATTTATTTTCCTCTATCTTTAAAAGTCGTACAGCTGTTTCGTACGCTTCATCCCATTTTGCCTGTTCTTTTTGCAGCTCAAGAAGTTTTATTAAAGCCCATCTATGTTTTGGTTTTACTTCTACCAGTTCTCGCAGAGCCGCTTCGGCGGTATCAAATTCTTTTAAGTCAATATAGTCCAAATATAATTGTTTTAATATCTCAACTTTTATATCTGCAGAAAGAGAATTTCTCAAAGTTAAATCTTTGTGAACCTGCAGAGCCTGGCTTGGTTTGTTATTCTCTCTAAGAATTATGCCAAGTCGTATATAGGCATCAATATTTGTCGAATCGTCAGCAACAACCTCTCGAAGCTTGCTAAACGCTTTTTCCTGATGACCGTCAAGTAAATCTTTTAACGCTTCCATATAAAGGTCGGATGAAGTTTGAGATTGATGAGCTACATAACGTTCATACAAGTAGTACAGTACCATTGTAACAAGCAGAAGAAATGAAAACATAAGGATATATTCAGTCATCACTTATCTCCGCTTTCAAATGGTGATTTTATATTTTCGTCATGACTTTTGTCTTTAATCAAATTGATAGATTCTTCAATCGGACGGTTCCGCAAGATTGACACCTCGCTTTCTAAAGCAGATGTACGTTTGTTAGACGTGCGAAGCTGAACCGACAGCTTAATATATACTGAAATAAACAGAACAAGCGAGACTAACATTCCGGCAACAAAAGACCAAAAGACAACAGTAACCAGCGGCACTTCAACATATTTTACATAAATCAAATCAACGCTTACAAGTTGGTTTGTATTGAGGTTAAAGGATGCAAAAGCAATAACCGCAATAACAATTATTACGATTAGAACTGCTCTAATTACCCACATAAAAACTCCCGTTCTGATTTAAACATATCAACTTAATTCACTCAACTCATTTACCGCTTATAAGTTATAAAGAGTCATCACATTCTAATTTAATTTTATTGATTTAATAATTTTCATCGCATCGTCAAATATAGACTGGAAATAATTCCATTCAGAAATAACATGAAATAAAATCAATTTATCACCATTTTTAACAACAGCAATAGCACCGCCATAACTGCCTTTTACTCGTTTGCCACCTAAAGAAGAAGCAGATACTGACACTTCATTGGTATATTTTACTTGTCCTGTCCAGTAATAACCAGTTCCACCTTCAAGTTTTAGATTTTTACTCTTTCTCGACACCAATTTTTCAGGAACAAATCCGGTGCTTTTTCTCATATTTAGAATTTCACATTCTTTGAGAACTTCTTTTTTAGCTTTAGATTTGTATGTAGGGCTTATCAGTGAATCAACAAATGCCTTTGGAGCAAGTTTTGATTCAACAACATAGACAACCATTCTTGGAATTTTAGTATAATCCGGTGCTGAAGAATATTCCGGCGGAATAGCATAATCTACTTTGGTTAACACAAAACGAAAGTCCGATTTATTTTTTTTAATTTTATATTTCCACTCATTGTTTAAAGTAAGTGAAAAATTAAATTTTTTATCGGTATAAACATAATCTGCCACAGAGCCGGCTTTATCCTTTTTTCTTGCCGCAAAAACCGATGGGACGGTAATTATGGCTATCATACATAACAATAACAACTTACGCATTGCAATCTCCTCTTTTCATACCTTTACATTCTCAAACCATCAATGTAATTATTATACACAAACAGACATGAGATTCAACAATAAATTAAATAATTTTTATTGAGAAAAACAACTGATTTATCAGCTTATCTTAGTAATTATTATGAAAGAATCTGAAAATGATATTATTTAAAACCGATTTTATTTCTTCTAAACAGCCCTAAATAATCAGCCATACTGGTAAAATTGAAATCTTTCAGCAACTTTTCTACTTTATGAGTCAGAAGTTCGGTTGAACTATATGTTCTAAATCGTTGTAAAGCTGATAGACCCTCAATTTTTGGAAGATTAGGGTTCACCTCCCAAGGATGGATATAAAAAATGGCAGGTTGTTGTGATTTATTGAGTGATTTAACTACCATTTTTGAATACCAATATGGTGAATGACGAAAATAGCCGCCGCCTGCTACCGGAACATTTTTCCCAAAAAGTGAATACGTTGTAGCCGGAAGTTCGACTAAAGTTTTCCCGTTTTCAAACTGCATTTTAAAATCTCTGCGGGGACCATCCGCCCATCCATAAATATCATGTTTGATTGGAAACACAGAACTATCATACAAAAAACCTAAATCAGCAAGAATTTCAAACGCCCAAGAGTTCATATTGTTTATTGACCAGCTAGGAGCTCTATACCCAAATGGTGCATGCCCGATAGCTTTCATAAGAGCAGAAATAGCCTGTTTGGTATCTTTTATAAATTCCTCTTTTGACAACTGGTCTACTCGCTGATGATAAAAACTATGACAAGCTATTTCATGTCCGGCATAAGAAATTTCCTGAATCAATTCAGGATACTTGTCAGCAACCCAGCCTAAAACAAACCACGTCGCTTTTACATCATGCCTATTTAAAATTTCAAGAAGAATAAGAGAATCATCGACAACAGTTGAACTAAGTTTCTCCCATTCTTTTTTTGTATAACGGTTAGACAGTATTTCAACTACAAACCATTCTTCTAAATCAACAGTAAATATATTCTTAAAAGACGACATTTAACATTTTCTACAAAAGAAACAGAGAATCTTTATTTATTCTTTCGTTCCTGCAGTTTTTTAAGTTGAACTTGATTTTTGCGAGTTTTTTTTTGATCATTTTTATATTCATAGTGATAATAACCATAATCATAATAATACGGCAACGAGTGATTCATATTATTAAATGTCACTCCAATTAAGTTATTCTGTTTAGGATTCAATATCTCAACAGCTCTGCGAACAACCTCTTTTTGAGTTGCTCCCGCTTTCACAACCATAATAATTCCGTCTACTTTTGATGCTAATAACATCGGGTCAGAAACAGGAAGCAATGGTGCGGCATCTATAACAATAAAATCATAGTAAAACTTTAATTCTTCAAACAATGTCCCTAAGGCATCGGCATCAAAAATCTGCGAAGGATTTTCGCAATACCCGCCTGCTGTTAAAATATCCAGTTTATCAATAGAAGTAGTCGAAATAGCATCACGGGGATTATATCCGTCTTCTAATATCTCCTTGAGTCCTGCTTTTGGCTGTAACTGAAATATCTTATGTATTGTCGGACGACGAATATCAGTATCGATAATAAGAGTCTTCATCCCTTTTTTAACCGCAGCCGTTATTGCTAAAAAGGAACAGACGGTTGACTTCCCTTCTGAAAGCATTGCGGAAGTAAACATAATTGTTTTAAGTTCACCTACTTTTTCTCTGTTGTTTATCTCATATAAAAGTCTTCGAAACTCGGTGACATATGGTGCTTCGATGTCATAAAAGTCTAAAATTGAACTATGTTTTTTGGGTGACATGCAACCGGTTCCTAATCTGTTATTTTCTTCATGACATGTTCAATAGCATCATACGCATGTTCAGCTTCTTTGATATGTTCCTGAATATGAGTTAATGACGTATTGATACTGATAGTTTTCTTATATTGTTCTATCCCTTTTTGCCAATTCATTCGTGCATGGCTCAAATAACATTTTGCCTGTTCCGCATATAAGTCAACATAAGTTGGATTTTTCTCAATTTCATTTTCTAAAAATTCTATTCGTTCAACAACAGATTCTTCAGTTATCCAATTTGGATGTATGACATATTTCATATAATATGAAGCTGATTTGTTGTAGTTTTGTTCTTTTTTATTCTCACGTACACGTTTGAAAAGTTGGAACGACTCATTGATTTTCTGCTCTTTGAGAACTGCCAGTCCTTTTTCAAAATCACTGGTTTGATAGTCTGAATTTATAATAGCTGCTTTTGTAAAATAATCGTATGCTTTACTCATGAAATCTTTAAAAAGATTAGTGTCTTGTTTTGCTATTGCATTCATAAGAAGTGTCAGTCCATAGTTAAAATATGCATCGCTGTAATAAAGATTTATATCAATCGCTCTTTCAAATTCCATTATAGCATTTTTATATTTTCCACAAGTGAGAAAAACTTCACCAAGATTATTGCGGTAATCAGCATAATCAGGTCTTAGTTCTATTGCTTTTTGTGATGCTTCTAATGCAGTATCAATATTTCCTAATGCAAGTTCCACAAGACCTAAATAATTGTAAGCCTCATGATAATTTGGATCAAGTGCTAATGTTTGTTTGAGTAGATTTTTGGACTCACTATATAAATGCTTATAATAAAACGCTAACGCTAAATGGCTAATTGTTTCAGGTTTTGCTGAATCAAGCGTAGACTTTATTGTACACAACAGCGTTTCCAGTTCATGTTTTTTTTCGCCATGAGTATTCTGGACAAGTATCATAATTTCTTCCGGTTTAATTCTCTCAGGATGCGGAAACTGTATTGTGTCAGTTAGAATTCCGTCAACAAATACCTCAGTAGCAACTAAACCGAGACTGACATCGTTTGTTGTTTGAATTATATATTCTTTGTTATTTTCAACAAGTTTGCTATTTAATCTGTAAGTTTCCATATTTTCACCGATGTAGTTGATATTTTTCAATTTTAGGAATAGTTGCTATGACTCGCACTCCTAATTCTTCTTCAATGTCTTCAACTCTTTTAAAAGAATTATCTAACAGTTCAAACAAAAAGACAAAAGCTCCGCCTAAAGCCAATCCTAATACAATTCCGATTAAAACGATATTACGTTTATTGGGCCATACTGGAACAAGCGGTAATTTAGCAGGCTCAATAATTTTGTATGTTGTTCTTTCTTTGGCACGTTCAGACAAAAGTCCGACTGTAGTTTCCTCTGTTTTAAAAGCATCACGATAACGCCGATAGTCATTAACTCGATTTACAAGTTCCTGAATTTCTGATTCTAACTTAGGAATTTTATTGACAGTGTCATCAATATTAGCAAGCGATTGTTTCAGCCTGCTTTTCTTTGAATTTAAAATATCTAAATGCTCACGTACAATAAAACTTCTCGCCAATATAGTCTTTTGATTTTCAGGGTAGGTAGAATATTCTTTTGCAACATTGGTTTTAATAATATTTTCAAGAAGAGAAGAATTATCATTCAAACGTATATTGACATTAATAATATTCTGATCATTCCATGTATATTTTTCCATCATATTAACATAATTTGTTATTAAACCGTCAATTGTTGTACGCAATTCGACTATCGTATCTGAAAATTTAAACTTCAATTTATCGAGATTGAATTCTTTTAGCTGCCTACTGAGAGATTTTTCTTCTTTTTTTAAATCATTCATTTCCATTTCAATATTATCAATCGTGGAAAGAATATCAATTCGGTTACTTTCCGAGGAGATATTTTCAGGAAGCTGCAGTTTTGATAATCTGATACGGGCATTGTTTAATGAATCAATAGCAAGCTGGTAATACTGTTCTGTTTTTTGAAGCTGTACATCGTTGAACCGCTGATTATCTAAAACCTTTTGCATTTCATATTTTGTTTTTTCTGTCTCAAGAATAGTGGTTAATTGCTCAGCAATATCTCTTGCCCGAGTTGGACTGTTTGACTCTACTTTTATTTTTATTTGATCAGAACCATAAAATGTTACAGAAATTTGTTTTCGTAATTTTTCTACAAGTAAATTAAATTTAATTTGTTCAAGCGAAATAGTAGTATTGGTTTCTCGTAACTTGGCTGCTTCTCTTGATATTTCAGGATCTTCATCAATATGTAAATTTTGAATCACTTGAAATAAGTACCCCTGCGAAGTTAACTCTGTTTCAATAGCAAGAGTACGATTGCGTTGTTCTTCCCTGCTGACTCTCCGGTTCGTACCGCCTAATATTCGTTGGAGTTCTGATGATACATTTGTGGGGCGGTCAATCCACACAATAGTTGAGGATTCATATTTCGGCGTCATAAAATACGTTGCCCCATAAGCTATTCCCGTAACGATGAACATTGGAATAATTATGAGCCATTTTCGTTTTTTTAGTATTGAGAGTATTTCTCTCACATCAAGAGATTTCACCGGTTTTGGTTTTAACATACTACCGAACTCCTCCTGTGGTAGTAGTTGAGTTAGAAGATAATTGGTTATAAATAAGTACAGATGATGTAATAATGCCTAAAAATGCTGCTGCTGTCCCCAGATTAATACCCAAAAATCCGCCGCCTCTACCATTGGGAAGTAAAAAGGTATCTTCCCTTTTTAAAATATAACGAGGAGTATTGCCGGTCCGGGAGTATTTTTCTAAATCTATTTGAATTGTTTGAGCATAGAGACCGTCTTTGGTAATAATTCGAGCTTTTTTTAAATCAGCGTTTTCAGTCGGACCGCCTGCTAAAGCTAAGGCATCAAGAATATCAATGTTTTCTTCAAAAACCAAAGGTCCCGGAGCATTAACAGCACCAATAACATAAAATTGATTTTTTGTACCGATTTGTTGTGCAAATTCCCCTGACGGAAGATTAGCTGATGTTCGTGGAATTTCTATTGTATCCTGTCTATTGATTTTGGGAAGTTTATCCAACGTACCATTTTCAATAGCCTTGGCAACATTCACTGTCTCAATCTTACCGGCTTCCTTGCCCCCCCGAATTATTGTCACTCGTGATAAATCGCCGAACTCTGTTATACCTCCCCCCTCGTTAATGATTGTCCATAAATCCGGTATTACTTCAAATGTATGTTTACCCGAAGTAACTATTTGTCCTTTGAGAAAAACATGCTGATAATTAAATTCAATAACCCGAACTACTACTTGTGAAATACGGGCATTCAATCTCGACATTTGACGAACTATATCATTTTGTAAAGCCAATGTTGTTTTGCCGGCAGCATCTATTTCGCCAATAATGTCGATAGTAACCTGACCATTTTCAGCAACTCGAACATTCGTATTCAGAGTGGCATCCTGCCAAAAACGCACTTCTAAAATATCTCCGGCACCTATTTTATATTCCTGGGCATTTATTGCTGTTTGTAACAGCAATAACAAAGATACTGCTAATAGTGAAATATTGAAAATCCTTTTCATAAAAACCCTTATGGAGTAATGTTTTCCCTTATACGATTCCATACAGCTAAAATCGGCATTTAATATTATTAATTTAATATAATCTCCCCTAACTGACCTGTAAAGTTTAAAACTCGATTTGATGTGACAATATTATTCAGTTTGGACCGAAGAAGAAGCTAACAAAGCTCTATTTCTGCCGGATTCTTTTGCTTTTAAAAGAGCCATATCAGCAGCATACAGCAGCTTTTTACAGTTTTCAGCATGATCAGGGTAGATTGAAACTCCCATAGATATAGTACAAGAGATAGACTTCTTTGCTTGTTCCAAACCAAATGTAGCAGTTACAATCTTTTCTTGAAGTCTTTTCACAAATTTCATACAAGTGTCTTTGTCAGCCTCCGGCATAATAATACAAAATTCGTCGCCGCCGTATCTTGCCACAACATCAATAGTACGAACAGAGGTTTTTAAAATCTTCCCAATCTGCCTGATTATCGCATCACCTGCTTGATGACCATACGTGTCATTTATCTTTTTCAACTCATCTATGTCAAAAATTATTAGAGCGAGTTTACGGTTATACCGTTCAGCTCTATTGAGTTCTTCATGCATTCGCTTATAAAAATAACGTCGATTAGCAAGCGTTGTAAGATTATCTGTATAAGACAATTCCTCAAGAGATTCCAACTCTTCAACATTTTCAAAAATATCAATAAGATATTTTTTATACATATCTATTCTTTGATTAATTTCTGCCGACTCTCCATTTTGTTTCCACGCAAGCAAACCTTTTCTTTTACTGGAAAGAGGGAAAGATGTAACAAAATTGATATTGTTATTCTTTAAGTTTTCCATCCATAATAATTTGTCGGAAGTTTTATATGATAGCTCTTCTATGGATAAAATTGCTTTTACATCTATCATATCAGTAAGAGTATGCAGTTCAGAACTGTTTGGGTTAGGTAAATTAGTCGGCTGCTTTCCGGCATACAACAACTCCGTAGAACTGAGATCCTTTGTATCATAGATAAAGATAAGATTTTCAACTTGAGATGTTTCGAGAAGCGAATTTATAATTTGTGGAATGATAGCATCGGTCTTTTTATGCTTGATCAAGTTCAATACACGTTCTACCTGACGGTCTCCCTCGATAACATGAGTTGATATTTTTGTATCATGTATCCGTTGATACAACTGCTCAAGCTTTGACTCATGCCACTTAATATGATAAGCAGCCGCTAAAGACTGAGCTAACTGAGCAATAACCAAATTAAATGAATCGGCGTTAGTTGCTTTATTACTTTTTATTATATAAAATCCGTAGAGATTGTCTCTCCAAAACAGAGGAAAAAACTTATCCATCTGAAAGTTTTCAATTTTTTTAATAAATGTATTGGTCAAAAACTTTTTTATAAGAGAGATATCTCGCGGGAAAAAATCTTGTTTTAATACGTTCATCAGTTCCGCAGAATAGTCAATTTTAAAATCAATTCGGTTAAAAGATTTAATACCATGATAATAATTCAGTTCCAGCATGCCTCTTTTTTTACGCAGGAAAATAATATACTCGATTTCAAATGTGCTTTTTAAAATATCAGAAAATTGTCTGGCAACAGCAGAAATAGAACCGTCTAAGGAGTTTTTTTGCATAAAATCAGTTAGTTCATGCATTGATAATTCTCGAATAAATGCTGCTCGATTTTTTTCGCTCTTGATTCTTCTATAGAGTAAAACTGCAAGAATTCCAACACACAAGAGAAGCATCAGTATCAATGAAAATTCGACGGTCATACTTTGATTCCTCTGTATTTGATATTAAAACTATCTAGTAAAATATAAGGTTTAAAGTGAAACTGTCAACTAAAACCATTAATAGAATTTTCGTCCGTACCTAAAACGTGACCTGCGTCGAAGCAGTTTATTTCTTTTGAGGATAATAAAAACTCTCCACCAACCTGCCTGTAAAGAATCACTGGCTAAATTGATTTCATACGTAATCTCTCCGATTGATGCAAAGGGATCATTTTTTACTACTTTTAGAACAGAAGATTCTAATGAATCATTTTCTGTGATTTTTCTCTCTTGGAATATCTTTACTGAATTATGAGGTTCGGAAGGTTTTGCTTCTGAGACAATCAGATTAGTTATCGTTGGTCTTTTTTTTTTACTTTATCAGAAAAGTCAGTATCGCCGAAACCTTCCCGAGCATCTTCTAAAGACGCATACGCCTGTAAAACATTGTCAAATTCAAGAAGTTCGTAAATTTCAGAAACATTGGCAATCATATTTGCAAGTTTCAAATCGCCGCCATTTTCATGCATATCTTTGATATGAGAGATAAAAATCCCCCATCCAGCCGAAGAGATATAATCTACTCCTGCTAAATCGACAATCACTTTAAAACGGTCTCTCTTTAAGAGAGATTCGATAACTTCCTCAAGTTCTGAAGCAGTTAGAGTATCAATAACTCCGTCGACCCGAATTTCGGAAATGTCTTTTGTGCTGTTTTCTTTTAATGATATTGCAATACTATCCATGAACTATTCCTATTTACATATCTAACAGGATATATCTTTTCCATGAAATTGGCAAGTGAATTTTTTAATGGTTCTCTGAATCAGAAAAATCAGCATTGATATTTTTCATATGTAGGCTGCTGCTGTTTTCTTTTGTATCTTCTGTTGAAGCTTTTATAGTTTTCTGCTTATTTTTTGCAACGATAAAACTAATATCATCAACTGCTTTATTAAAACCGGTGTAGTCATCAATCGCATCAATAATTTTATCCGTAAGTTCTGTCATTGATATAGCTGTATCGTTTACAATTGTAAAAATTAAATCTTTTAAACGTTCAATTCCAAAGAGGTTACCTTCCCTATTCGGTGCTTCAGTTATTCCGTCAGTAAAAACAATAAAACAGTCATTATCCTGCATTATTCGTTTTTCTTCAATAATTGAATTTTCAAACTTATCATCTTCCCTTGTCGGAAGCCCAACCGGCATCCCTTTTGGATTTAATTCTTCAATCTTATTTAATGAATAATTAAAATACACCATAGGATTATGCCCTGCTGAAACATATTGAATTGAGTTGTCAGTACTGTCATACATCAAGAGAAAAACTGTAACAAACATACCCGGAGGAATATTTTTTTTCATATAATCATTTACTGAGACAATAATCTTTTTTGGGAAAAGCATCTGCTTCACATATATTTGTATGACCGTGCGAAGCATTGACATAACAAGTGAAGCCGGCACTCCTTTACCGGAGACATCAGCAACCACCATACAATATTTAGAATCAGTAACTTTAAACACATCATACAAATCACCACCAACCATTGAAGCCGCTCTATAAAATGTCTCAACATCTAAATTTGATATTACCGGTAGTTTGTGAGGTAAAAGTGTTTTTTGAATCTGTGAGGCTACTTCGATTTCTTTTGCCATTTTTTCTCTGGCAGCAATATTTTTTCTGTCTTGAGACAAACGGGTTATCATTTGATTAAATGCTTTAGAAATCTCAAAAAACTCTTCAGCACCTTCAAGTGGAAGTTCCGTTTCTAAATCACCTGATGTAAACCGTCGAATACGATGTGTTATTTTCAGAATAGGACTTACAAAATAATCCGACAAAAGATAAATTCCTACAACACCAAACAGAAGTAATATTACGGATAATATAATTATTTGCTTTCGAGCTTTGGCAAGTTGGTAGTAAATACTTTCAGTGGAGTATACAATATGAACTTTCCCGATAATCTTGTGTCCTAATTCAACAGGAACAACGAGATATTCAACTTTTTCATTATTTACAAGATACGGTTGTGGAGTATTGTATTTGTCACCAAGAATACCTTTAGGAACTTTATATTTTTTCCTAATATTTAAAATATCATCAGAATGTGCCCGAATCATTTTATTTGCATCTGTTAACACAACTAATCGGAGTTCAGGGTTGGCAAGTGTATAGCTGACAATCAACTCATCAAACTCAACATCTGACCGGTTGTTTATAAGGTACCCTGCTGATTGAGCTGCAATGGTAGTCCCTAATGCTTGGACAGTTTCATGTTTATGACGATACATACCGGCAGAGATTTCATGGTCGAAATAATATATTGAGCCTCCTATAATCATTGATACTATAATAAAAGTCCAAAATGAAAACTTAAACCTAAGAGTCAGCATCCGCCTGAGAAACGGTCTCCCCTTTTGTTTATCTTCATGAATTCGCTTTATCATCCGCAGTTCATTAAAGCTGGCAGTCGATATATATTCCACTGAATCCATAATTTTTTGAATCATGTAAAAGCCCAACCCGCCTTTTCGTCCTGATTCTACTAATTTCTGTAAATCTACTTTTCCTGAATTATCTGGCTGAAAAGACCTTCCATAGTCAATTAAAGAAAAAACAACCATCTTTTTATATATAACAATCCGTACCCGCATAAGACCTTTTTCATACAGGTAAGCATGACGAATTATGTTAGTAGCTCCCTCTTCAATGGCAAGCAGTACCGCTGCTATATCTTTTTTGCTCATTGATGCGGCAACACAGCTTTCTCTTACCGTTCTCTGAATACTGTCTAAGTATTTTTCTTCGGCTTTAAATTCTGCGTTGATTTCTTTTATCGGTCGCCTAAACATTACCCTCTCAGAGCTATGTTAAAATTATGTGTGTAATTACATTTAATTTGGCTTTTCAGATGACAATCTAAGCTTCGCTTGTTCTATATTGTTAATTGTATTGATATTATTCGGGTATTCTTTTAAAACTAATTTCCAAACATCGATAGCTTTTTGATATTGATTGTCACGCATATATTTGAGACCATCCAAATACAATCCCCAAATCTTCTTATTAGAATGTAAATCATCAAGGGTTGTTTCTTTTACTGATGATGTGCTTATCTTTTTGAGATATTCTATCGCAACCGGATTTTCATTATCAAGCAGTAAAACAGCTTCGAAAGTCTTTTTGGCACTTCTTATCCGTTTATTATTATATAATTGAATTCCACTATTAAGCTGTTGGGCAATATTGATATTTTCAGCTATATGGGAAATAGCTTCCAGTGCCTTCTTATTTTCAGGGTCTATCTCAATAATTTTATTATACGCTATGACAGCTTCTATATTGTTTCCGCTTTTTTCAGCTTCTGCAGCATCTGAAAAGTTTTTTTGAAGCTCGTTTTTAATATCGTTTTCAATTCGAGACTTTAGATTTAATGCTTCGGAATAATCGGGTGATACGTCTAATGACAGCTGCAGCATATCTAAGGCAGCATTATAATAATGCTTCTCATAAAAACTTTGAGCCTGTGCCAAATAGGTTACACGTGCTGTTTCGACTTCCTGACGATGCTGTTTATACTGCTGTTCTGTTTTAACCTGAATGTTAATTGAATTTTCTATAGCAGCAATCACTCCGATAATCTCTTCATTATGCTCATCAAATGCTAACGCTCTCTGATAATAAACCAAAGCGGAATCAAGTTGGAAACTATTATTGTATGTATCAGCCTTTTGTTTGTAAAACTCAAATTGTTTCAAGCGTTCTTCAGCAAGTAATGTTGTTCCTCGTGATTCGACAAGTTTTTTCTCTTTCAGGATTTTATCCTTCACAGAGGTTCCTATTAAAAACGAAAGCGAAAACCGATGAGAATCATTGATATTATCCATTATTTTATAGGCATAATCAATTTTAATTCTGTTAATAATTATACCGGCACCAAATGAAAAATTATCTTTATCATAGCCGGTACGTAAAGCATACGTCTGATTAAAAAGAAGTTCTCCCCCCGTATGTACTTTTATTGTTCTATTTTCTATTTTTTCAAGTTCAATTGCTGCTGTTAATATAGATTTTTCATGTAATGATATATTTTTAAAACCAATTCCACCTGCTAAAGTAATAGGTGCGGTCTCAGTTTCTGCAGCTAATTTTAATTCAGATGGAACAATATCTCTGAAAATCAATCCACTTGAAATGTGTTCTGACAATTGCAGAGAGAGACCGACATCAAGCCCTAAACCATAATCTGATAAGGAATCGAGCGATTGGTTCACAATTTTGAAACTCCCCCCCATTGAAAAATTATCCCCTAATGTTTGACCGTAAGAAAATAGAATCTGACTTTCCGAATATCCAAATGTGTTACCCGAAATAAAATCTGATCTTCCTTCAATATCATCCGTGCCAATTCTGAAAAAACCGATACCTACTCCGCCTAATTTAGAATCAGGAAATACCCATCCGGCATAATTATAAGAGGTACCCTCAAATAATTCAATATGCATAAAGGAGAATTCATGATAATTCAGATTAGGTAAACCGGCGGGATTGTAATAGATAGCAGAGGCATCGTCGGCAAGTGAAATAAAACCGCCCCCCATACCCAATGCTCTGGCACCTGCACCAATTGAAAATGGTGTTTCTTGACCGGCATCTCCGGCAAAAGCGGTTGAAATCATTATAAAAAACAGAACAAATATAATTTTAAGAAATTGCATTATTTCACCACCGCTACTTTAATTCGTGCATATTCACCCGAAAGCTTATTTATTATAGAGGCTATATATACACCATTTAAAACAATCTCGCCGGAATTATTGCGTCCGTCCCATTCTATAATATTTTCACCTACTGATGCCCCTATTGAGCCTGCGGAATAAAATTTTCTATACACTTCTTCCCCCGTTAATGTAAACATTTGAAATTCAACAGGAGCATCTTCAGTAAGTTCAAACACGAATTGCACCGGTTTTACGGTAGGGTTAAAAGGATTATTTTCAATAACAAAAGATTCGTCTAAACTACTCCCTTTAAAAACAACATGATACGAAAGGATTTCATCTCCATTATATATAGATTTAATTATTACATTCTGTCCCATATTGGGACCATCAATATATGTTGCTTTAGAATCCGCCGGTAATAACTCAAGAAGTAATTCTTTGTGTGATGATTCTTTAAACTCTGCGACTAAGCGAATCGTTCTTGTCTCTTGAGGTGCGATGATAAAATCAGAAAACCAAAACATCAATTCATTTCCACCGGCTGTCGTTGATGTTATTTTTTTGTCATTTTCTGTAAAATAGGTACCTCCGACATCAATGACTTCCCGAACATTAATTGATTCATGTAATGGTGAGAAAATATTTAAGTCAAGATACTCCATTTGAATAGAGTTTAATGCAGAATTACTGTTATTTGTAATAGATAGTTCAAACAACTCTTTTGAACGCCCCGGCAGTACAAGATTTGTTCCCAAAAATACTGCTTCCATAATTACTTCAGCATCACTCGAAACTGATAAAACAGAAAATCCGAAAGATTCATTTACGATTTTTGCAGGAGCATTATAATTAATATCTAATGGAGTTTCCACTACCGAAAAATTAAACTCAAGCAGAGTATCATATAGCGGAGCGGTAAAACTAAAATCCAAAGTTGAATCGGAACAGAATGAACCGGTGAAAGTATCGGGCTGATTTACATTTAATCCGTTTACTATAAACTCATAGCTGCCGTCATTTACGTCAGCCGTACCATGGTTTTCAACATCTAATTGGATATGAACCTGCTCTCCCTGATTCACAACAACTCCCTCAGTATTTTCTAACCCATTTATCCTATAAGAAATTTCAAGCAAAGCGGCATCTTCTATTATAAGAAATGCCGAATTATTTATTGGATCGGTTGTACCTAATGAATTATCATATAAATCAACTCTGAAACTTTCAGGTAAACTCTGTGCCGAAGATGCTGCGGTAACATCAAAAAACAAAAAGACAGTATCAAACGGCTGTATATCATAAGCTACTTTTATCGGTTCAACTATTTGGGACAAACCATCAATTGTTTTTAATTCTAATTTTACCGAGTCTAATACATTTGATGAAAGATTGGCAACAGCTGCTTTAAACTTAATTTCCTGTGAACTGTTCACTATTGGTGCGTTTGGTGCAATAACTTCCAGATCAATTATTTGAACCAAAGGTAATTCTAATACTTGGACTAAAGAATCAAAAGTTATAATATACGTCAGCGTATCAGTCATTCCCGGTAGGCAAAACTTAACAGTAGCTTCAGCAATTAAATCTGACCCAACTTGTTCCGGCTGAATTGAAATCGAAGCCGATCTTAAAACATTCTCCCCCGGATATAAAGAATCTCTATCTAAAAAAAGATTTGTAGAAGAAGAAAATGAGCCATCATATATTTTAAACTGTGATAAACTTCCATGAAAAAGATACGGCATGCTGCTTTCAACATTCAACTGAAATTCAAAAGATACATTTGTGCCGGCATAAACAATTTTAGGAGTCAAAGAGCCCTCTACAAGAGAAATCCCATTATCAAAATAGATATAGATTGAATCAACAACCGGTTCCGATAGAGTCAACATATTTCCCGCTGAAAAAATACGATAATCCATCACAACATCATACCAGCCATTTGAAAATGTATTTTCAGAACTTAAATCAGCCGGTATATTCCCATAACTGATAACACCTTCAATAACTGATATAGGTACTGGGTTCCCTCGATATAGGTCAGCAATGACTGTTTGAGTGCTTTTATCAGATAAAGTAATCATAAGCTGTGTGGAATCAATTGATTGAGCAAACCCATCAGCCTGTACCTCAAATGATATATCAATTGGAATTTTATATATTATCGTATCGGGCTTAAAGGAATTGTCCACTAATTTTAATTGCGAAATATCTAAAACATCAACTGAAAATCTTTTTTCAGATTGTGTTATAAAAATTTCTCCTTGATATGAAAATTTTGTTTGAGCCATAACTACTAATTCATCAGAAAAACCTGCTTGCGTATAAATCGGTAGCTCAATATCCAACTCGCCTACGACTCCTACCTCAGGCGGATTAACTAAAATAGTAACTAACGATTCAGGCATAGACTGCCAATAAACTGATAGAGCAATCAGGCTGTCGGCTTTGAGATTACCGTTACTTTGAATCAAAATTGTTGCTGATGTTGTATGACCGGCAAAAACTGAACTGACTGTTTCCCCATTAACATTTTGGACATCTAATATATCATAATTATTAAAATTCACATTCACAATATTTGATGAGACCGCCCCGTTATCAGCATAGAGAGAAAATTCGCCTGAAACTCCCTCATACAAAACTTCAAAATCTTTTATACGAACAACACCGCCAACTTGAAACTCATTATTATCAAGCAGATAATTACTGAGTTCCCCGCCTGAAAGAACCAATTCTATCGGGGTTTCTGAAAGATTATAATCCGTCTTTAAATTATTATATGTATCATATAAAATAACAGCAGCATTATGATTTATTATATTTCCGACAAATTGAGTGTCCCTTACTTGCAAAGTCATTCGAGATAAATCGCCGGGAGTAACTGTGATTTGCCCTGAAAGACCGCTCACTCCGCCAGCTGTTGCCTGGGCGACTCCTTCACCAACTCGAGTAACAAACAAAGATGAATCACTAAATTGTCCTATACAATTAACACATTCAAAAATACTCCATTGGAAGACTGTACCATCAATTTTATTACCATATTGGTCAAAAGCTGATGCCGAAAATGGTTGTGTTGTTCCTGCTTTTATAGAAATATCTTCAGATGGCGTTACCATAATTGAATAAATAGAAGCTGAAGTAATTGTAAAAGATTCTGACAATAACGGTCCGATAGCAATTTTCTGATTATCCCGAAGCCCAAATAGAGAGAATTGATAATCTCCTTTTTTGGTAGGATTCTGTATTTTTGACAGCTTGACAGTAACACTGATTGGTAGAGTTGTATCAGACGGGTAGTCATCGTCATCATCAAAAGAACCAAAGGACTTATCTCTGTTTAGATAAATACGTAATGACTGTAAATCACTATCGATTGTTTGAATAGTGTAGTTAATATGCTTATAGTCGTCGATAAGTTCAACAGAATCGAGAGATTTGGCTGAAAACTCACTCGGCAAAGTAATAACCAAC
>CALCCW010000255.1:0-6600 GCA_937900185.1 uncultured candidate division Zixibacteria bacterium
GCAAGTGATTGGGTGTGGGGTTGGTAGTAGGTATGTTTAGGTGTGGTATTTAGTTGTGTTTTTTGTTTTTTTTTATTTTAATTTTTTTTTTTTTTTTTTTTCAAGCAGAAGACGGCATACGAGATATATCAGTGTGACTGGAGTTCAGACGTGTGCTCTTCCGATCTTTCCCCGAACCTTTAAATTTTGTGAGAACGTACTTTTTTTCACTTCCATGAGGCGACAAATAAAAGGCTGCTTTCATCGAACCGACTTGAGCAAGTGAAGTAAAAATAAAAGTATCTAAAAGCTGCTGATAATCTAATACCGTATTAAAATTACGGCTGATTTCAAAAATAGTATACAGATCAAAAATTTTACGTTTATGTACTCTATTGAGTTCAGTCAATGACCTTACTTTATTTTCTAACTTTTGGATAGTATCTGTAAGTTCAGAGTCTTTTTGTGTCTTTGAAAAAGAACTCCCTTTTACTGCTTTCTTTTGAACTGTTTCTTTTTTTTCTTTTGTCGATTTCTTTTTTTTGCTCATACAATTTTATATTTCTCAAAAAATTCGCCTACTAAATAATGTGACCCTATTACTATAATAATATCATTTCGGTTTGTCATTTTTAAAATTGCATTATATCCGCTTTCTATTTTAGCAAAACGTCTCAATGATACAGATTTAAAGTCTATCTGTTTAATCATTTCAAGGACATCTGTTGATCTTTTGGTAGAAAGCGGTACTAAAGCATAGTATATGCTGATTTTTGATAAAAGATTAAACATCTTTTGATGTTCTTTCCGTTTTACAAAACCGGTTAAGACATACGCTTTTTTATTGGTAAATTTGATTTGAAATGACTCAACAAAAGATTCAATACCTTTCACATTATGACTTACATCAAAAATATGAGTAGGTTTATTTTTATATTCTTTAATTTGAAACCGAGCTGCCCATTTAGCTTGTTCAATACCTTGCTTAATCGACTTTTTCGTGATTTTTATATTTTGAGAACGTAATATCTCGGATGCTTTCACAGCAAGAGCGGCATTGTGCAATTGATGAATGCCGACTAATGCCGGTTTGATTCTTTTTATACGCATTAGTTTACTTTTATACTCAAAAGAAAGCTTATCTTTGCACATACTCATATCGGATGTATGTAATGCATGAAACTGCGTTTTTTGTTTTTGGCATTTTTCTTTGAGTATCTGTTTTGCTTTATCGGGCAAAAAACCTATCAAATGAGGACTGCCGGGTTTTATAATACCTGCTTTTTCTTTGGCGATTTTTGTAATTGAATTGCCTAATATCTCTACGTGGTCTAAACTGATACTTGTTGTAAGAGTTAAGACAGGTGACAACACATTGGTCGCATCAAGCCTTCCACCTAATCCTGTTTCAATAACTGCGATTTCAACATGACACCTTGCAAAATGTTCAAACGCCATCGCAGCACATAATTCAAAAAATGAAAGCTTTCTTTTAGTAAGTTCTTTTCTATTTCTGTCAATAAATGCAGTAAGTGATTGTTTTGGGATTTTTTTTCCGTTTACTTTTATGCGTTCACGAAATGAAATCAGATGCGGAGATGTAAACAGTCCGGTTTTATATCCTTGAGTTTGCAATATTGACTCAAGCATTGCTGCTGTTGACCCCTTACCGTTAGTACCGGCGATATGAATCGTCTTATATTTTTCCTGCGGATTGTTTAAAGAAGAGAGAAATTCACGAATATTGTCTAATCCGAGTTTCATCCCAAAAAACTCTCTTGAGAGAATAAACTTTTCAGCCGATTGATATGTATGCTTCGGCATTAGTTGTCCCACATAAAACGCAGCAGAGATGTAACAGTAGAGCGAAGTTCCTTACGGTTGACTATTTTATCAACAAACCCTTTTTCTAAAAAGAATTCTGTGGATTGAAATCCTTCCGGTAAATCCTGACCGATTGTCTGCTGAATAACCCGAGGACCGGCAAATCCTAATAGAGCTTTTGGTTCTGCAATAATAACATCACCCAAAGATGCATACGATGCCATAACACCAGCAGTAGTTGGATTTGTTAAAATAGATATATATGGAATTTTCTTTTCTGCTAAAACTGCAAGAAGTGCTGATGTTTTAGCCATTTGCATAAGAGATAAAATACCCTCCTGCATTCTTGCACCACCGGAACAGGAAACTATTATGAGCGGAAGTTTCATTTCTGTGGCTCTTTCAATCGCCCGAGCAATTTTTTCGCCAACAACTGAACCCATAGAACCGCCAATAAACTCAAAATTCATTACCGCAAATGATACTTTCATGTCATTTATAGAGCCAATACCGGCAATAACACCCTCTTTTTTTCCGGTTTTAAGCTGAGCAGCTTTGACACGATCAGGATATTTTTTTGAATCTTTAAATTTGAGCGGGTCTTTAGATGTCAAGTTGACATCATATTCTTCAAGTTTCCCGTCATCTAACAGTAGTTCGATATACCGCTGTGACGGTATCCTAAAATGATAATCGCAGTTAGGACAGACCCACAAGAGGTCTTCCATTTTTTTGCCGTACACAACTTCCCCACAGGATTTACATTTTGTCCAAAGACCCTCGGGTATATTCTTTTTTTCCTGCTGGGCTAACCCTGATTTATCTTTGCGAAACCATGCCATAATTTATTGTTCCCTGTCATATTCAAAATAATGCACCATCACCAAAGCATCTTCTAAAGGATTATGATAATACCTTGGACGTTGATATAATAATTTAAAATCATATTTTTCATAAAAAGCAATAGCCGATTTATTACTCGGTCTTACTTCAAGTAAAAGAAACTCACATTGGTATTCTTTCACAACCTTAAAGATATTATCCAAAAGCAGTTTCGCAACTGATTTTCTGCGAAATTCTTCAGAAACGGCAATATTGGTCAAATGAGCCTCTGTCGCAGCAATAAAGTAACATGCGTAACCTATTATACCGCTTGTAGATTCAACCACAAATCCGCCCCAACCGTCATCTTCGACCTGTTCTTTAAAAGCGTTAAAAGACCAAGGGTCAGGAAAAACATCATGCTCTAAAGCTACAACTTTTTCCAAATCACTAAGCTGCATTTCTCTAATAGTAATTCTATTATTTTTTGTTTTTGAGGTCAAAATTTATTTCCGCTTGAGATTTTTGCATATACAAAGGTTCTAATGTTGTAATATTCTCAAATTCATTCTGTTCAATTTTTTTCTGCCCGATATAGCACAAATCCGATGCATCGTAATTCAGTAAATCGGAATAGTCAAAATCGGCAATATCAGAAAACATTGATTGTAAATTTATACCATAAGCTGCAATTTTTTTTCCACCGCAGTATTCTAAAAAGTTTTTCACACTGACTGTTTTTAATTTTGATAAATCATATCTGTTTTGAAAGACCGGAACAACAAAAAACTCATCCTTTTTAAAAGGTACAACAATGAGAATCTCTTCATTTTCATCTTGTAATTTATACGCAGCCAGTTCAAAAAGATTCACAGACACAATCTGAATGCCTAAAGCAACCGCAATGCCCTTGGCAGCAGCAATTCCAATACGCAGTCCGGTGAACGACCCCGGACCTGTTGAAACAACAATAGCATGTAAGTCTGTCTTTGAGATTCCGGCTGATTCAAATAAAGCATCAACTTTTTTCAGGAGAATCTGACCGTGTGACTGCTCAGCGGATTCCTCAGACTTAACTAATCGGTCGCCATGAAACAATAAAGCAAGTTTAAGAATATTTGACGAGGAGTCTATTGTTAAAATATTTTCAAAAGAATCATGCATCTGTTATTAACGAGATTACAATTTCCCGTTCCTTTTCATCTATTATTGAAAACTCAATCTTAAAATACCTGTTTGGGAGAAACTCATCAGCACGTTCACCCCACTCGACAACAACTAACCCATCTTTGTTCAGGTAGTCATCCCATCCGATTTCAACTAATTCTGAACTGTCACCTAAGCGGTATAAATCAAAATGATACATAGGATGTTTACCGGGGTATTCATTCACAATAGTATATGATGGAGAGTTGACAATCATTTCATCAATACCCAGTCCCTTTGCAAGCCCCCGCACAAACAGTGTTTTGCCGGCTCCTAACTCGCCCGTTAATACTAATAAATCCTGCGGAGTGAGAAGTGGTAGAATTTTTTCCGCAAGTGCAAGAGTTTCTTCTTCAAAATGAGATATAACCTGTAATACTTTAGTCATAACTATTTTTTAGGAGTCAATACCGAAACCGGTACAACCATTTCCTCAAGTGAAAGTCCGCCGTGCTGGAACGAATTATGGAAATACCTGACCATCTCGTTGTAATTATTCGGATAGACAAAATAGTAATCTTCTTTTGCGATAATAAAAGTTGTTGCAATTCCAAGTTTAGGAAGTTTCCATTCTTCCGGTTTTTTTATGAGAATAGAATCTTTTGGGTCAGACTTCAAATTATCACCATACTTATATCTTAAATTTGTAGATGTTGATTTTTTGCCATGTGCTTTTGTACCTCGTTTACAAAGAGTAGAACCATGGTCGGATGTAATAACAATCGTGTAATCTTCTGCAGCAAACGCTTTTAAGATTGCAAACAATGATGAATGTAAAAACCATGATTTCATAAGTCCTCGAAACGCTGCTTCGGTTCCTGCGATTTCTTTTAAAATCACATTATTAGAACGACCATGCACCAAAATATCTAAAAAGTTAAAAACAATAGAGACCAAAGGAGTCCCAAAAAGGTCAGACACTTTTTTATTAAGAGTTTCCCCCTCTGTGTTGACATTTATTTTTATATATTTTGGAGGACGTTCGTTTCGCACTCCATGTCGAGCTAAGTTATCGGCAATATATTTTTCTTCATATCGGTTAAGGGAACCTTCATTGGAATCATTATAAGTATCCGGGTACATGCGATGGATTTCATCAGGAAAAAGCCCTGAAAAAATTGCATTTCGTGCAAATGGAGTCGCAGTAGGCAACAAAGAAAAATAGCTGTGCCGTTGTATTGTATAAAACTCAGCAATAAGTGGTTCAATTAGCATCCATTGATCCAGTCTCATACAGTCAACCACAACAAACAAAACCTTTTTCCCTTTTTTCATCTCCGGTACAACAAATTTCTCTACAATATCAGGTGAAAACATCGGACGGTCATCAGAGTGCAGCCAATTTTTATAATTTTTCTCAATATATTTTGTAAACTCTGTATTCCATTCTTTATGAGTTCCCTCAAGCATGCCCAGTATACCTTGGTCTTGGTTTTCATCTACTTCAAGGTTCCATTCAGCAAGTGTCTTGGCAGCATCTAACCAGTCGTTTGGCTCTAAATTCCCATACAATTTCTGATTAAACTGATTAATGTCTGCTATATACCGTTTCATTGAGGAAGAACTGATTATTTTTTTTGAGTCAAGCTGTCTTTTAATAACCATGAGGATTTGAGATGGATTGACAGGCTTCACCAAATAATCATCAATTTTTTGTCCTAAGGCGTCTTCCATAAGTGATTCTTCTTCAGATTTTGTAACCATGACAACAGGGAGATGCGGTGAAATATCTTTTATTTCTTCAAGAGTTGTCAGACCGTCTTTCCCCGGCATCATTTCATCAAGCAGTATGAGATCAAATTGTTCTTTTGACACAAGGTCAATTGCATCATCACCGGAAATTGCTGTTTTAAGAGTATATCCTTTTTTTTCAAGGAATAAAATATGCGGTTTGAGTGAATCTATTTCATCATCAACCCAAAGAATTTTTTGTGCTTTGTTCATATATTTCCTATTTAGTCGGTTACCGGCAACTGTATTTCAAACAGAGTTTCGCCCGGTTTTGATTTTTTAAGATTTATCTTCCCACCATGATATTCTTCGATAATTCTTTTCACCAATGTTAATCCAAGTCCCCACCCCCGTTTTTTTGTAGTAAAACCTGCTCTAAATATTTTACGAGCTGCTGATGATGAGATACCTTTTCCATTATCTAAAATTTCAAGCATCACATATTGACCATGAGATGGTTTTAGAGTAGTAAGACTTATTAGACCGGTTTTAGAATCAACAGCCTGCAGAGCGTTTTTAATAATATTTTCCAAAGCCCATCCTAAAAGTTCAGGGTTGAGGTTCACAAAAGGAATATCACCTTGCTGAAATTTTATTTTTATACCTTTCCCCTCAAACGGCAGTCTTCTACAATAATAATCAACAGCATCCTGAATAAGGTCATTTAAAGAATGTGGGGCAAGTTCGGGGATAGAACCGATTTTTCCAAACCTATTGGCAACCTTTTCCAATCTTATAACATCGGTCTTCATATTCGACATCGTATCATCAAAAAGCAGTTCATCTTTTGTCGTAAGAGTCCCTGTTTCTTTCTCAGATTTTAAAATTTCCAACCAACCCATAAGAGCAGATATAGGAGTGCCTAACTGATGTGCTGTTTCTTTTGCCATTCCCACCCAAATAAGTCGCTCCTCTGATTTGCGAATATTCTGAAATCCTATCATAGCGACAATCATAAATGTTAAAATGATACCAATTTCAACAAACGGCATAATTTTAAGCTCATTAATAACTTTGGAATCACCATAGCAAAAATAG
>CALCCW010000256.1:0-4570 GCA_937900185.1 uncultured candidate division Zixibacteria bacterium
AGCTTGTTTTCGTATAAATTTATCTGTAAGTTTATACACATCTTGCGATTTGATTGTGTTAAGTGGCTTATCACGTAAAACTCCCATAGCAATGTCATGAGAATCTTTTACCAAAAAACATGCATATACTCTTAATATTGAATCTACTTGCAACCTTAACATTGGGATTGAACAGAGTGCATTTCCTTGCTTTACCAACGATGAGAAGCCATCTATTAATGATATGGATCTCTGCGAAACCGCAGAGATTAAAAGATCAAGTGGATATACTGATTTATTATCTGCGAAGAAGATATTTTCCAATACTTCTATATGAGATTTTTTTAGATCTTTAATTATTCTTAATTCTTCAGTTATTTGTTTTTGTAAATAATCTTTTTTCATATTTATTATCAGTCGTTTATAAACTTCAACACAAACATAGCCCCACCTAGATCACTCGTCTCGACCTTTATTTCTCCCCCCATATCTGTAACTATCCGATGAATTGTCGGCAGTCCTAAACCTGTTCCCGCTTCTTTTGTAGTATAATATGGAGTAAAAACTTTCTCACGTATTTCTTCTTTAATTCCTGAGCCACTGTCTTCAAAAAGAAGCTGAGTTTTATTCTCCCGTGTTAAAACAGATATTTTGATCTCTCCTTTTTTCCCCTCTAATGCTTCCTTAGAGTTATTATAAAAATTTACCAAAAGCTGTTTTAACTTATCCTTATTTCCAACAACATAACAATCCTCCTCTAAATTTACATTGAGTTGGATATCCAAACTTTTGGCTTCAACTGATACAAATTGAACAAACTCGTTCACAATTTCTGTTAAGTTGATTTTTATTTTTTGTTTTTTATCACTGCGTGCTAATTCGAGGAACCTTGTAATAATATCATTCAGTCGTTTGGTCTCATCTTTAATTTGTTTCGTAAATGAAAGATACTCCTCTTTATTTTCAACAGGAATAAATTCACCCGCTAAACGTTGTGAGGCTATAGAAATAGTATTCAGCGGGTTGCGAATCTCATGTGCCACGCCTGCCGCCAAATCGCCCATCTCAGAAAGCCGCTCCTTGCGGGCTGATTTCTGTTCTAATTCTCTTAAAGTCGTAATATCATTGAGAACTACAACAAAACCTTCATAAACATCTTTGCTTGATTCAATATATGACAGAACAACCAAAAGCACTTTCTCAATATTGTTATGAGAAAATATAATCTCTTTTTCAACAATTTTTGTTCGGTTGTTTTGTAATTTCGGCAGCGATGGTATTAGGTTAGCAACTGTCTCATCCCATTTTTTTTCTTTTAAACTCTGTACTTGCAAAATCGTTTCAAAGGCTCTGTTGACTACAGTGATCTTACCATTTTTATCAACAGCAGCAACCCCTGTTTTCATCTCATCAAAAATTTTATCTGAGAAAGATTTGAACTGATTATATTGAGCTGAAATTTCTTTTCTCTTTTTTCTACTGCTGATAGATACAATGCTGACTATAAGTAATAAAAGCAGACCTGCGGAAAAAATTATCATCTGCCAGTCATACCGTTTTGAAATACTACGATAATCATCCAAAGACAAACCAATACGAAGAAGCCCGAACGGATAATCAGATGTGGAAAATGGACGGACAATTTCAAGCAGCTCTGAGCCGTTCATAGAATAAATTCGATGCATTATAGTATCAGCTTCCAAAGCAGAAGATAAAAATGGATCAGACTCAATAGACAATAAACCGTCAATATTTAACGATGAAAAGATAATGCCGTCTTTTGCCTGATAAATAATATATTCAATTGAATTATCTGATGCCATCTGTCTGGCAAGATAGCCTATTTGAGTTTTTTTGAGTGCTTCGGTAAAATAACGGGCATCGGCGACTAAAACAGTTACTCTATCCATTCGGTTTGACAACTTTAAATAGTAGTGCAGAATCTCACCGGAAGGATTATCATCATCTAAAAGCAGAAGATAATTTTCTTCATGGTTTGACAACAGATATTTGACTTCCTTGATAACAAAATCAGGCAATTGAAGCTGCGACCCTCTTGCAAAAGAACTTGCGACAATTTGAGAATCAGTATTAAACAGATGAACTGAATAAAGATTGTGTAAAAGAGCAAGTCTATAAAGATCGTCGTCTGTAATTTTATCAAGTTCCCGCTGATCTAATTCAACTGTAATTTCATTAAATCTTTTATGTACCAGACGATTATAGAATTCTTCGGAAGCGATTGCATTTTGTGTTGCAGAGCTTAAAGATTCAATAAATGCCTCACCTTGAATCACTAACAATTTCAAACTGTCAGACCTGCTCTCTTTAATAGAAAAATATGCTAACAAGAAAACAGCTATAACCAGCGGTATCAGAAAAACTAACGTTGTTTTAAAAACTGATAATAAATCCTGAGATTTTTTTTTCATAAAGGAAAATAAGTGTAAGGACAAAGATTTCGCAACTAAAAGTTATGAATATAAAACGTGAGAATCATTAAGATATGAGCTATCTTGTTCTCCTACTATCTGTCGTATAGGCAGCACAACAGTAAACATTGCTCCATTTTTATATGTATATGAAATAGAACCTGAATGAGTATCTACAATTTTTTGACATGCCACAAGTGAAATACCATGCCCATGAGGTTTGGTCGTAAATCTCTTCTTAAAAAGGTAGTCTATGTTTTCATCTACTACACCCGGTCCATTATCTTGGACGATAATTGATATCGTTTGGTTTTCGGCAGTACCGGTCAACTCTGAACTAATTTGTAAAACCTTCTCCCCTTCAAGCGAGCTTAACGCTTCACCGGCGTTATAAATAAGATTAACAAACAACTGACGTATTTGCCCTATATTTGTATGTACTAAAGGAATATTATCAGCATGTTTTATATCAATATTGATATAGTCAAACAAATTTTGAGGCTGTAAAAATGCTTTGACTGCCTCAAGAAGCTGATTCATATCAACTTGTACAAAGGATTCATCACCATCGTTTGCTTCAAGCAGTCCATCGGTAAAATTGACAATACGGTCAACTTGTTTTTTCATTAACTCCAGTTTACTTTTAATTTTTTCGGGATCATTCTTTTTTAGCAGAAGTGGCATAAGTTCTATATTACCGGAAAGAATAGCCAAGAAGTTATTTATTTCATGAGCAATATCCCCCGCCATCTCTCCTTTAGCATAATACCTGTCCATCTGAATCATCATATTGTGAATAGTCTTTGATTCTGTTATATCTCGAATGACATATAACAATGAGGTTATATTATTTTCACTATCAAAAATTGGAGCTGACAAAAGAAAGGCAGGAAACACAGTACCGTCACTTTTTTTACACACCACTTCAATCTCTTCTCTTGATTTACAATCTAAAAGATTCAAGTCACTATCATTTGTGAAAAGATATTTAATATCTGTGCCTATCGCCTGCTCTGAAGTAAGCTCAAAATATTCTTCTGCTGTTTCATTAAATACTTCAATGACACCATTAAGATTTGTTGTTATAATGGAACTGGTTGAGTTGTCTAAAATTTTCCGTAAAAACTCTCTGGAATTTATCAGGTTGCTGTTGGCATTGATAAGATTTTGGTTATATTTTTTAAGTTTTTGATCATTATCCCAGAGAGTTCTGCTCATTCTATTAAATGAGTCTGTTAATTTGTTCATTTCAAAATCTTTATCAGTCTCTACCATATAATAAAGATCACCCTCTGTTGTTTTTTCCAGCCCTTTCATAATTCGAGCAAGTGGTTCCCGAATCCTTTTATTTATAAGATAGACAGTCAACAGCGAGATAAGTATCCCGCCCAAAAATAAAAGACCAAAAACAGGCATTACAAAAACAGGAGTACGAAGTCTATAATTCAACATCAGACCTATATACTTACTTTTACGAAAGAAGTTATCATATTCTTAAACCAAACGGTTTTTCCTGCTTTATATCCAGTAATAAGTGGATGAGGGCAAAATATGGGGAAAAACTACGCAGGTTCTTTAAGGAAAAAACCACCTTAAAGCAGATTATTGATTTTACTGGCTATCAAGTTTTTGACGCTACTGTGGATACTAATATTCTGCTTTTTCAGAAAACCCTGCCTGTGCGGGACACGCAGACAGGAAAACCACCAGGAAATATCGTAAATATTCTAAATATTCAACCGGATTTTACTCCATCAACAGATATTTCTAACTATTTCAATTCACATAAATTAGAAATGAAACAGTCAGATTTTGATAGTAATTGTTTTACTTTTGGAGATGAAACAATCCTTATTCTTAAAAAGAAGATAGAACAAAAGGGCATACCTCTGAAAAATTGGGATGTGAAAATTTATAGGGGAATTATCACAGGTTTCAATGAAGCGTTTATCATTAATACGCAGACAAAAAAGCAACTATGTGCAGAAGACACAAAATCTACAGAGATTATAAAACCGATTCTGCGAGGTAGAGACATCTATCGCTACGGTTACAAATGGGCTGAATTGTGGCTGATTAGGATAGAATCAAGATGGACAAACCAAAACCGAAATAAAAAGGCACCAGAAATATTTTTTAAAGAGATTTATCCGGCGGTG
>CALCCW010000257.1:0-2060 GCA_937900185.1 uncultured candidate division Zixibacteria bacterium
GAGATATATCAGTGTGACTGGAGTTCAGACGTGTGCTCTTCCGATCTCTTTGTTAATTTGAGCATAATCTCCGATTGTAGTCTCAAAATTAAGATAGTAATCTGTCAACTCATTTACTTGAGCATTATCCCTCTCTACAATCAATTTTGATTGACTAAAAACAGAAAGCGTAAAAAGTGTAAAAATGAAAGAAACGGTTAGAAAGAAACGAATAAATTTACCAATTGAATTCATGTATTTACCAAATTAAAAATTTCATAATTAATATTACCTACCATCTCATATTTAGAGCAAAGAGTATGCCCTTGAACTATTGTCATGCTAAATAAGAGATGAAAACTGCACCTTATCTTCTTCTTTTCAAACGAGACTGTATCATACAGTTAGACAATAACTTATACACCAGTTTTAAATTCGCATTATCAGAGTTTTACCTTTTTAAAATCTCTTAAAAAAATAAAACCATATTGGTATGTACCTTATTGCACTAAATCGCTAAGTTGTTGCATTTTCTTACGATAGACCGCTTATTTTTTCAGCGGCTGTCACTGTATTTTCCATCAACATAGAAATTGTCATCGGACCAACTCCGCCCGGAACAGGAGTGATATAAGATGCTTTTTCAAAACATCCCTTGTAGTCAACATCACCAACTAAGCGGTACCCTTTCTCAACAGAACCATCATCAATACGATTAACACCGACATCAATAATCACAACATCATCTTTTAGCATATCCTCTTTGATAAACTCAGGTTTTCCAATCGCAGCAATCAGAATATCTGCCCGTTTACAGATTTCTGCTAAATTTTTTGACCGTGAATGAGCTACCGTAACTGTCGCATTGCCTATTTTAGCCTTTTGCATAAGCAGAGTCGCAACCGGTTTCCCAACAATATTGGAACGACCGACAATAACAACTTCTTTTCCGGTCGGATCGATATGTGATTCCTCGAGTAGCTTTAAAATACCGTTCGGTGTACAGGGAAGTAACCCCCCACGCCCTAAAAGCATCATTCCGACATTGTACGGATGGAACCCGTCAACATCTTTTTCAGGAGCAATAGTCAATGTAACAGCCAATTCATCAATATGCGAAGGTACCGGCGACTGCACTAAAATACCATGGATTTTATCATTCGTATTGAGTGATTTAATAATCTCAATAAGTTCTTCCTGTGTTATATTTCCATCTTTTCGGATAGTTTCAGAATACAGTTTTAACCGTTCGCATGCTTTCCCCTTACTTCGCACATACGTTTGCGAGGCGAGGTCTTCTCCAACAAGCACAACAGCTAATCCGGGAACAATACCTTTCTCACGTAAAACGGCAATTCTCGGTTTTAATTTCCTACGAACGTCTTTTGCTATCTGTTTCCCATCAATGATTTGCGTAGCCATACTTAAAGATTTCCCTCATCTACATCAATTTCCTTTGGAGCATTTTTAGGCGGGTTATTAATATCAAATTTTTCGCAATATCTTTCGATACTAATCGCCTCACCTGTTTCAGGATTGACACTAATAATCACACCGGATATGCGGACATCCTCACTTGCCGGAGTAAACCGAATCGGCAAACCACGAATAAAACGGTCAACAGATGGTTTGATATTCATTCCGATAACAGACTCATACGCTCCGGTCATTCCGGCATCGGTTAAATAAGCAGTACCACGACGGCTGATTTTTTCATCTGCGGTCTGCACATGAGTATGGGTACCGACAATAGCGGTAATCATACCGTCAAGATGATAGAACATCGCCTGCTTTTCAGAAGTTGCTTCAGCATGCATATCTAAAAATATAAGATTGGTTTCTTCTCTTAAACGGGCAACTTCCTCCTCGGCAACCTTAAAGGGACAGTCTAAGTCTCGCATGTAAGTTCTTCCCATAAGGTTTATTACGCCAACCTTAACACCGTCAACTTCATCAATCAAAGCACCAGTACCGGGAGCTCCTTTTGGATAATTCCCCGGTCGAAGCAGTTTTGGTTTGGTATAAAAATACTTAATTATATCCTGCCTGTCCCAAATATGATTCCCCGATGTTTGAATATC
>CALCCW010000258.1:0-5333 GCA_937900185.1 uncultured candidate division Zixibacteria bacterium
CTTTTATTTAGTAATCCAAGTGCGATGGAATCTATTTTTGAAATTATCTCAGCTGATGATTTTGACTCTAAACAATTATCCCGTTTATACTCGGCATTAATACAGCAGTATAAAACAGATAATAAAATAGATGCCAGCAAAATGACTGACAACACAACTGACTTGGAATTTGTTTCGCTCATTACCCAAGTTGCCGGTATGGAATGGGAACCTGACCAAATAGACAATGAAGTTTCTAATTTCGTAGCTCAATTTAAAATAGATAAAAGGAAAAGACAGATTCAAAAATTAAAATTAGAATTACCACAAGCAGAAGCAAACGGCGACCAAAACCGAATTGATGAAATATTAGACGAAATAAAAAGTTTATCAAAAAATGCTTAAGACTTTAGAAATCCAAAATATAGCTTTAATAGACAAAGCTTCTCTCACATTCCAAGACGGTCTCACTGTCCTAACCGGTGAAACAGGAGCCGGCAAATCTGTCATTGTAACGGCAATTTCTCTCATTCTTGGCGGACGAACCGATCGTGATGTTATCAGATACGGCGAAAAATTCGGAAAAGTAGAAGCTCTCTTTGACATATCATCTATGCCGACAACTTATAAAAAAGAATTTGATGAGTATATTAAAGACAAAAAAATTTCTATCAAAAGAGAAATACCTGTTACCGGAAAATCTAAAATACTTATTTCAAATATCCCCTCTACTTTGTCAGAGCTGCGTGAACTTACCGCCCCGATAGCGGAGATTTTAGGACAACACGCCAATCAGCTTTTGATGCATGAAGAAAACCATATTAACTTCTTAGATAATTTTGCAAATCTTACCGACTTAAAAAATTCAGTAAAAACAAAGTTCCATTTATGGAAAGAATCATCTGACCAACTAAAAAAGACTATCAGCAAAAGAGATACATATAAAAGCGAACGTGAACTTTTACTTTTTCAGCAAAAAGAAATTTTCGATGCAGAAATACAAGTTGGTGAAACCGAAAATATTCTTGCCGAAAAAAAGATTTTAGATTCATCCCGTTCCCTGATGAATTCTGCTCACACTATTTCTGAAATTATTGAAAACGATGAAACATCTTCTCTCTCTCTTTTACAAACAGCCTTAAAAGAGCTTGAAAAAATGCACGAAGTTGATTCATCTTTGACAAAGCAAGTAGAAGAATTGACCGATATTGTCTATCGTGTTGGCGACATAAAACAATTTATTGAAAATTATGGTTCATCAATTGTTGACGACCCTATGCGTATTGAAGAAATCAATAAACGTTTAGATGAGTTGTATCTTCTCAAAAAGAAATACGGAGGTTCGGAGGAATCTATATTAACCGCTTTGGAAAATATAAATATCGCTCTCACAAAAATCCCAACTGACATTGACAGCTACATTGAAAAACTTGAAAAAGAAACAAATTCTTTTTTCTTGGCATATTCCAAAGAAGCTATTTCTCTTTCTGAAACACGAAAAAAAGCATCTGAATATTTAGAAAAATTGGTTCAAAAAGAGCTTGCCGAACTTTCAATTGCAAACTGCGGCTTTGAGATTGAATTTATCTATGAAGATGACCCCAGCGGTGTACCTCTTGAAAACCACACAGTCAAACCGACAGAAAACGGTCTTGAGACTGCTCGTATTCTCTTTTCTGCAAATAGAGGCGAACCTCTTAAATCACTGGTCAAGACAGCATCGGGTGGTGAGATTTCCCGACTACTGCTTGCCTTAAAGTCTGCTGAGAAGAAAAACAAAAAACTCCCCCATGCACTATTAGTCTTTGATGAAGTCGATGCAGGTATCGGCGGACAAACTGCTGTTGATGTCGCAAAAAAAATCAAGAAACTCTCATCTGATAATCAGATGTTGGTTATTACTCACCTGCATCAAATTGCCCGAGAGGCAGATAATCATTTTGCTGCCCAAAAGACAACCTGTTCTGATAATCGAACTGTTATAAATGTTGTCAATTTAGACCCTATCGGAAAAGATGCTGAACTCAAACGAATGATTGCCCTACCGGAATAGCAATCTAAATTTTTTTTATCATCTGTAAAGCCGGGTTTGCTTTTCCCCACAAAGTTTTAAACTCTTCAAGAGGAATAAATCCACAAGAAAGATAAAATTGACGGGTCTTGGCATACCCTTCGTGAGCGTGTGAATCACTCAAAGTTTTGACCTGATAAAATTCATAATTGTTCGATTTTAGATATTTTTCTGATTCTTCAACAAGGAGCTTCCCATGTCCGCATCGATGATATTCTTTTAAAACACCCATAACATAAATTTCAGCAGACTTTTCAAAATGTTCTTTTACAGCTATAAATCCAACTGCTGAATTACCTTCAAATACTGCCCAATACGCCATATCTTGAACTTTTTCAACATATTCGACAATTGCTTCCTCTATCCCAAACCAATTTGGTAAAGCTCTTAAAATACTATTAGTTATATCTGCTTTTTCACTGTTATTTTTTATTGATTTAACCATATCTGCAATAAATATTGTTTTATACTTGAAAAACAGAAAAAATTGAAATTCTTTTGAATAAATTAAAATATCCTAAGTAATAATATAAAACATGGAATAATTGGAAAAGATGTGTAACGATAGAGCGTTAATTATGGAAATTCAATCAGGCGATAAAAAAGCACTTGGCACACTTGTCAACAAGCATAAAAAAACTGCCTATCGAATTGCTTTAGGACTTGTAGGTAATAAAGATGATGCCTATGATATTTCACAGGAAGCATTTCTTCGTGTCTACCGCTCTGCCAATACCTATGATACAAATCAGCCGTTTCTGCCTTGGTTCTACCGTATTATTTCAAATCTTTCCAAAACATGGCTTGCCAAACGAAGCAGACGTGAAAACAAAATGGTCGATGTCGATGATGCTTCTTATCTGTTAGTTGACTCCTCAAACCCTGAAGACACTATGGTACAAAAAGAAACAGCCGCCTATGTCAGGACTGCTCTTTTGCAGTTAGATTTTGAAGATAGAGAAATAATAACTTTACAACATTTTAGAAATATGTCTTATGATGAAATCGCTGATATGCTTGATATACCCAAAGGAACAGTGATGTCACGTTTATACTATGCCAGAAAAAAACTGGCAAAGATTATGAGGTCTTATTATGAGCAAAGATAAACGGGAGCTGTTAGCCGGATATGTTGACGGTGAACTCTCTGATGAGGAGCGTCTTGCTTTTGAAAAAGATCTTGCCGACAGTACCGAACTGCGTGCAGAATTGGAGGAGTTTTTGAGACTAAAAGAAATGACCGGTATAATGACCTACGCCGACCTACCTGATGAAGTATGGGAGAATTATTGGCAGTCGTTATATAAAAAATTAGAACGGGGCTTTGGATGGATTTTCTTTTCTGTCGGAGCAATCGCATTGCTCTTTTATGGAGTTTTTCAATTTCTTTCAGAACTTTACATGAACCCGACTACCCCAATTTTTATAAAAATTGCTGTCACAACTCTTTTATTGGGAGTAATAATTTTACTTGTATCTTTTAGCCGTGAACGTTTATTTGCATACAAACGTGACCGCTACAAGGAGGTAAATAAATAATGTTAATAACAACCGGTGAAATTATTCATGGGAAAAAGATTGTAAAAACATTAGGGCTTGTTAGAGGCAACACTGTTCGTGCTAGAAATATAGGTCGTGATATTGGTGCTGTTTTTAGAACTATTATTGGTGGGGAAATTGTTGAATATACAAAGTTAATTGCTGAATCCCGAGAACAGGCAATTGACAGAATGATTGTTGAAGCTAAAGAACTTGGTGCCAATGCTATCATTATGCTCAGATTTTCTACATCAGGCATTATGAAAGGAGCAGCTGAACTGCTTGCCTATGGTACTGCTGTCAAAGTAGAAAATATAGATTAACCGTAATTAGTTGACAAGTCTAATGAAGCCTTTCATATTCTCTTAATGAATAAGAAAGGCTTTTACTTATTACAAAAGATTAAACTCCCGGCACAGTTTCAGTATATACTTCTGCTCTACTTGGCTCTTATGCTGTTTTTTGCATTTTTCAGATTTCTTTTTCAAGTAAGTTTTCATGACCAATTTTATAACAATGTCAGTTTTATTGATATACTTATATCTTATCTTATCGGGTTTAGATTTGATCAAATAATTATTTTAGCTCTTTTAACACCCTTTCTATTACTTCTTCCATGGTTTGATTTTACCAATCGAAAAGTGAAAATATTTATCTCTCTGTATTCATATATTATATTTCCGATTATTTTTTTAGGAATGATTGCAGACATTAGGTTTTATGACTATTTCAACATTCGTCTCAATTTCATGGCGTATGAATATTCAGGCAATGGAAATCTTGGTAATAATTATGTTTTTGCTGACCGTTTCTTTTGGGAGTATATTGCTATATGGTTTGTTGTTTCTGCTCTTTTTATTTTCACACATTTCAAACTTATTCAAAAGTGTATTGACAAAATAAAACCAAAAATAACAAGCAGAGTTATATGGCTATTCTGCTTTCTTATATTGTTTACAGCAGGAATCAGAGGAAGAGTTGCACTCGCACCTATGGATTGGGGGATCGCATACTTTTCTGACAATCATACTCTTAATCAATCGGCTCTCAACGGAATCTACACCCTTATAAAAAATTTCACTGAAACTGACCATGATCCCCGCCTTTCATTTTTAAAAGAGTCAGAAAGATTTCCATTTGTAAGTCGTGATTCTGCTCTTGCAAAAGTAAAAACTATGCTTCAACAAAACGGTACTACATTTACAAGCGACAATTCATTGGCACAAAGTTTCAGTAGACCAAAAAAATTTGATTTTCAGCCTAACATAATTATTACAGTTATGGAAAGCTGGTCGGGTTCGCGAACCTCTGCTTTGGGTGCCAAAAATAACCTTACACCCTATTTTGATTCATTGACACAGCATGGAATATTGTTTGAAAATTTTTATGCAAACGGCTTTCGTACCAATTTTGGACTGGGAGCAGTATTATGTTCCTACCCTGCTATCCCCGGTCGTTCGATATTAAAACGGTATGAGTCGAGACATCCCTTTACATCTTTGTCGGAAACTTTACATACAAAAGGTTATTACAATGCTTTCTGCTATGGAGGTGATTTGGCTTTTGATAATATGGAAGGTTTTTTCCGTACAAAAAAATATGATGCATTCTACGGTGAAGATCGGAAGAGCACACGTCTGAACTCCAGTCACACTGATATATCTCGTATGCCGTCTTCTGCTTGAAAAAAAAAAAAATCACACTGATATAACTCGTACGCCGGCTTCTGCTGGCCACCATCTTA
>CALCCW010000259.1:0-3719 GCA_937900185.1 uncultured candidate division Zixibacteria bacterium
TGCTCTTCCGATCTCAGCAGATATGGTAATCTCGGTTTTGTTTTCTTCAAGTAATACACGCACAAACGGGATACGGATATATTCGCCGTTTTTTTCTTCTTGTAACCCCGGTATTCTGGCACAACTCCAAACTAATGCCATGAGTAAAAATGCTGTCCCAAACCGTGCTGTATATTTTAATGCTTTATTCAAAGAAGTTCCTTTCTATCCTATAACAGGCGGCAGAATAATTTTTCCATACACCGGACTACGTTTATTATTTTTTTGAAACTGAAGTGATTCTCCATGTAAGGCAGCTTCACCCATAACCGCATATGCGGCAGCTTCGACAAAATCACCATCAATACCAAGACTGTCAATTTTTTTTATCTGACAATGTGGGAAATACGATTGTAATCTTTCAACTAAGAAGATGTTGTTTCTTCCCCCTCCGGTCAAATATAACTTTGTAATTTTTCTATTTTTTATCAGTTTCTTTATTGAATGAAAGATAGAAAAAGCAGTAAACTCAATTGATGTCGTTAGAATATCAGCATGTGCGAGTTTAAGTTTTTTTCCATATTTCAAAATTTTGTCCACAGTAGTAACGCCAAATTGTTCACGACCGGTTGATTTTTCTTTACTGAAAGCAAATAAATCTGCTGTCAGAACAGTTAATAATCTTTGCGAGAGTATACCCGATGCGGCAATTTTACCATTTTTATCAAATTCTAATCGATAGAGTTTCCGCATGAGTAAGTCAGATAAGACATTTCCCGGACCACAGTCTTTGGCAATAATATTATTATCTGATAATTTTTTTGGCAGATAGAAGAAATTAGACATTCCGCCAATATTGAGTATTAGTCTCTGTTCTTGTGAATTTCCAAACATCTTATACATGGCACCGGTAGTTATCGGAGCACCCTCACCGCCGCCGGCAATATCTGCTTGTCTGAAATCTGAAACAACCGGAAGCATTGTACATTGTGTTATATAATCTGATGAGCCAATTTGGAGAGTTCCGTTTACAGTTGTGTTAAGTCTTTTTATCTTTTTTGGAAGATGACGTATGGTTTGTCCATGAGATGCTATGGCATCAACTTTCAGATTTTTCTTTTGTAATACCGTAATAAAACTTTTTACTGTTTTGCTGAAAAACTTTCCTAAAATATTATCAAGGTAGATTATATCATTAATAGAAGGGTTTTTATTATCAGCAATGGAAAGGATTTCATTTTTTAAGGAAGAAGAAAAATTTTTCTCTTTACCGCATATATATTTTATTTCATAGCTATTACGGCTTCTATCTATCTCAACAACCGCCATATCTAACCCATCGGCAGATGTTCCCGAGTTGAGTCCTACTATGAGACTCTTTTTGTTCTTTAAAATGTTTACCATTGTGCTTTAGTATATTAAAACAAAACTGATTTTGCTATCTTGAACTTCAAAGCAGAAATTCTTTCAAGTGATTTTAAAATTCTTTCTTTTGGAATTTCACCACGATTATATGCTCCGCGAAAATATTCAAACGCTTCCATCGCAGAATCACTGTCTTGTCCAAACAAAAGAATATCATGACCGGCACTAAATGCTTTTACTGCACGTTCTCCAATATCTCCTAAAATAGATGCACCTTTCATTTGTAAATCATCGGTTATTATAACCCGAGAATATGAAAGTCTTTGTCTGAGTAACTGTTCTACTATGACATGTGAACCGGTTGCAATTGTAGCATCAAATTTAGGCAGTTTGATATGAGTTGTCATCACCATATCTGCACCTGCATGTATGCCTGCTTCAAAAACTATACGCTCACGCTGTTCCCAAGCGGACTTATCATAATAACTGACTGTTGTTTTTTTATGAGGGTCAATTACCGCTTCACCTAATCCCGGAAAATGTTTGAGACATGAAAGAATATTACTTTTTTTAGAAATTTCAACAGCCTTTGTAATAAACGGAATCACTTCTTCTGCTGTTTTTCCAAAACATCTATTTTTCAAACAGCTATTTTTTTCGTTTACAAAAATATCACACACCGGTGCTAAATTTATATTTATACCAAGTGATTCTAAGTATAACATTGACCGGCTGTACTCATCAGTAAATCGAGCAATACCATAAGATTCTGCATATGTTTGAGCTGCTGCAATTTCTACCGGTTTTCCTAAAATACGACATACTCGACCTCCCTCTTGATCTACTGCAATAAAAGGAAATTTATTTGATGTTACATCGGTGATAAATTTAATATTCTCTTTAACCTGCTGATGTGACAAACAGTTCTCTTTGAATAAGATAACACCGCCTATTTTCTCTTCTGAAATAAAATTCAGAAAAGATGAGGATGGGGTTTCACCTTTGAAACCTATAATAAATAATTGCCCGATAAGTTCTTCAATATTTTTCATAATAGCCCTTTAGTATTTATAACTTATACACATAATGCTATATATCATCAATTAGTACAAACTAAATTTCTGCCTTCATCTTTCGCCCGGTACAAAGCTTTATCAGCAAGAGAGACTAACTCTTCATGCGAACGTCCATTTTCAGGATAGGAACTTAAACCAACCGAGACAGTTACTTTTAAAATATCCCCGTCGTCTGATTCAAACGGGTATTCTGAAACTTTTTTGCGAATTCTTTCTCCGATAACTAATGCGTCTTTAAGAGGTGTTTGCGGAAGTATAACGGCAAACTCTTCTCCGCCATAGCGGGCAAAGATATCTACATCACGAATACATTCTTTCATAATTCCTGAAAGAGCTTTCAAAACTTTATTACCTGATTCATGCCCGTAGGTATCATTTAATTTTTTAAACAGGTCGATATCGACCATTATGAGTGACAAGGAGAGATTATACCGTGATGCTCTTCGTTTTTCCTCTTCTAACTTTTGAGCAAAATAACGATAGTTATATGTTGATGTTAGCTCATCGGTAACGGTTAATTCTTCTGTTTGTTTATGGAGTTCAGCATTTTCCAATGCAAGAGCCGCTGAGCGTGCCACAGCAGTTAGAATCTGTAAATCTTTATCTTTAAAATATCCAACTTTACTTGCCTCGGCAATGATAATTCCTTTTAAATCGTCATGAGCTGTCATCGGGACAATCATCACCGAATGACTGTTTTTATTTAACGGAGCATAATCTTCACGCTTAGACACATCTTTAATCTCAACCATATTGTTTTGACTTGCAACCTTATCTAAAAGGTCGGCTGCATATTGCGGTACTGTTTCTATTTGATAGTTATATTGATTACTACAAAAACGAGCCCGATAATAAAAGTTGCCGTTGGCATCTTTGAAAATTACTGAGTACCCTTCATAATGCAGAAGTCTTCCCAACAAGTTCATAAGTTCGGACACAACAGAATCTGTATCTAATATAGAAGCCAAAACTCTGGAGTTTTCATAAATCATTTCAAGATGAGCTTGGTATTTTTCAAGTTCAGAAGTGCGTTTGTTAAGAGTATCAAGCAGTTTTAATAAACGTTTTTCTGATTTATGCATAAACTCCGACGCATATACAATCGCAAAATAGTATACCCAGAAAAACCCAACAATAAGAGCAACATTGAGATCGGAAGAGCGTCGTGTAGGGAAAGAGTGTAGATCTCGGTGGTCGCCGTATCATTAAAAAAAAAAAAAAACACAACCCCCCCCCCCCCCCCCACCCGCCCCCCCCCCTCCACCTACCACAATCGACCTGTCGTCTCATATCAACCTA
>CALCCW010000260.1:0-5645 GCA_937900185.1 uncultured candidate division Zixibacteria bacterium
CCTATTGTTGCCTTTTCGTCCGCTTTGTCGCTTCGCTCCAATTATGGCAAGGGCTTAAATCCTGTTGCAAATTCGCATCGCTTACGCACAATTATATATTTCATTCTATGGTTTTGTTTGTGCTGTCGCAAGCTCCACCACAAACAAATCTATACACTCTTTCTCCCTTTAGGGTCGCCTCGCAAGCTCGGCGAGTGTAAGCTCTTGGGTGCCGAACGGCTCCCAGTTTCCGCTTTTGGATAGCTCGCTACAATTATATTCTTTAGAAGCTCGCTTCTTTGTAACGCTCCAACTTCCGCCTATCAACCACTTGGAAAAAAAACACAATTATATTGTGGTTGACGGTGTAACCCGATTGTAAAATGACCCTCTCTGTTCTCTCGAAAGCTCGGTGCCAATTAGGTTTTTTGTTGCTATCGGTCTTTGCAACAAAAAACCTTTTTAAGTCTTATCGGGTTACACCGTTCGGCACCCAAGAGAAAAACTTGCTTAGAGTTGAGTGCAGCTCTCAGAGTCAGCCATCGTTTTCGATAAGACTTATTTTGGAAACATTTAAGGAAGCAAACAATTAAGGAATTACAATTATATCAATCATCTACTTTCTCTACACTCCGTTATAGGCACTTCGACGGCGGACTTCGTCCGTCGCGTCTCCGTGTCCGATAACTCCGTTCGGTAAGTAGATAAATTTTCAAACTGAGATATTATAATAAAACATCCAAAAGAGGTATTTAAAAAGAAAGCCAAAAAAAACAATTTAAGCCGCCCGCCCACCCCAAGCCCGTCTCCCCATAGTTAGTAAAGGAAAAACAAATATATTTATCAAAATTCGACAAGTCGAATTTCTCCATTGCGTAATTACGGTTATAGAGGGGGGGTTACTAATATCAAAATTTATTTTTTATAATAGTAGTTTTTTTTCTTGACATCCGTCATTACGTTCGTTATTATGTAAATATGAAATATCAATTATACATTGACGGTTTTATTTATGACCACTTTAGATGCACATCATGTAAAATTACATATCTATTTCCTCAAATAGGTTCTTATGTTTGCTACAAAAACCATGAGCATAGATTACATAGAACAGATATAAGACATTTGTCAATGTATTATATTAATAGATTACTCGTTTGCAATAATTGTAATTTCTTAGGAAGAATCGAAACATATAAAGATTTACATTGTCCATGTTGTGCGAATTTTCCTATGACACCACTAAAGGAGATAATGAAATTATGAGTTTTCGAGGTTCACTCAGACAATGTATTTTATATTGTGCTGAACAATTAGATGCAGGTCATTATGAATTTTATGGCATTCTGCATAATCCGAAAGGTAAATACTATACCGGTCTTTCTCCAACTGAATTAGATGAAAAACCGATCAACAATGAAAACGACCACATGCGACTTGTTTTTCTTGGTACCAAAAAAGAGCTTGCTTCTTTTTGTAAATATGAACAACGTGAATTATTTAAGGAGTATGTAGATGTCGATTCTGCGGAAGATATTCAAAGCGGGGAATAGTAAAGTAATATCTATACCTCAATATTTACTCAAGGAAATGGGTGCCAATAACGGTTCTTATGTTAGAATCGACCCAATTAGAGAGCAAGGTGAGGATTTTATATCTATAAATATCATCGCATGCAGACCTTTTAAAGATAAATAATCAACCCCCCACTCGGAAAAAGTCGTCGCTCGACTTTTTCCACTATCACGGAAAACCGCTCTTAATGTGCTTTGGAGCGGTTTTTCTTATATTCCGAATATGTTGACAGCATGTTGATAACCTGTTGATAACCTGTTGATATGTATGCAGTTCTATGTGCAACTTTGTGCATGTGTTGATAACTAACGAGTTATACACATTCTATCCACATACGGTGTGGATAACTTTTTACTGTATTTAACTGCCTACCAAGTTGTTAACAAAGTTATCCACTTATCCACATACCTTATTACTGTTATTTCTTTTATATTTAAAGGTTTAAAATAATAAAATCTTGCATATCGGTTCAAAATCTGTGCATCTTTTGTCTTGACAGACTGTTTAAGAAAATATAGATTGAAAATAAAGAGAAATAATATCTTGTCAAATAGGAGCTTACAAAATGCCTGAAGTTAAATCATTAACGAGAATATCTGATAAATGGAAACGGCAATCACAAGCTGCAACCCCTGAATATGAATTTGGAGTTAAAAATCCAAAAAAGGATTGGGCGGAAGAAACTGCAAAAGCAGAAGACAACTATAAAAAAGGTGTCATTGCTGCAGCTAATGCAGGTTCATTTGGCAAAGGTGTAAAGAAAGCCGGAACTTCTAAATGGCAAGAGAACACACTCAAAAAAGGTGTTAATCGTTGGGCTGACGGCATCAATCAATCAGCATCAAATTACGAAGAGGGATTCAAGCCTTATCGTGAAACAATTATTAATACTACTCTACCACCAAGAGGTCCAAAAGGTGATCCAAAAAATATCGAACGTGTTAGAGTTATGGCGAAAGCTTTACATGATAAAAAACAATCTCTTCGTGGATAGTTTTTCATCGGTAAATTATTGTTAATGTATTTTATAAGTTAGGATAATAAATTATGACTTTTGGACAATTGGTTACTGGTACAGGTGGAACCGCCGCAGGTTCTATCACTCAAATCGGTTCAGATATTTCCATGCCTGCAGGTGGTGATTGGTTAATACATCATTTATGGGGAATGGTTGTGCAAGATACAGCGGTGGCAAGTGAAGCTGTCGCAGGTCAGATGCAGATTGATTCTGTAGGTGGTGACATATCGCCCGACCCCGCTCCGGGAAAATATCCTCTCATTGGTAAAGCATCAAGTGCAGGTGCAAACTTTTCAATACATTCCGCTCCGCTAAACATCTACCCAGTAAATTGGGTCGCATCTGGTAAAGCTGAATTTGCTTTAAAGTTTATCAATGATGCAGGAAATGCAACTGCTCCGCTCGTTGCTATGGGAATTATATTTGGAGACAAACGTCCTGAAATTAAACCGCTTACTTTTTCTGATGCAGTCTCGGCAACTTTAACAGCTAACACAGAAACCACTATCGGACAGATTCAACTATCTGAAAGAGCTACTCGAATTGTCGGTATCATGGCAACCGCTACAAAGGACGGAGCTATCACAGCTGACGAAGGAATGCTCGCAACAATCAGACTCGACTCTGCCGATGTTAAAATTCAGCCTGCTAAATATCCTTGCACAAATGGTTTTAATGCGGCAGACGGAACGCCTGCCGGTGGTACTGCTTTGGCAATGCCTACTTTCATGCCTGTTGATATCGAGATTCCAAAAGGAGCAAGAATTGATTGTTTTGGTACTCTCATAAATGCAGTCACTGCAGGCTTAGATATTCAAGTATTTTTAGCCTATGAGTAAATAGATGCCATTCACAACAACACAAGTTAAAGGCGACACTTTAAGAACTAAAAAAACTACATTCTATCAGATTGATTCCGGTGTTTTGAGAAATCTATCCGCAATCAATCTGAATGAAGATTCTGAACATATGGATAATTATGTCCGCTTTGGAATTGCCAAAGATGTAGAGGGAGTCAATCAAATTATCTCTGTTCTCGGTAATGGTTATTGTGACGGAATGACTAATGTTAATTGGACAGGAAATATTCCTCTTGAACCCAACATGTTTATATTTATAGATGTTTGGTCGAGTGATTCATCAACTATAAATCTCGGAATAGTTACAGAGGTATAAATGCAAACAAGCGAACTCTTATTGCCTGCCAATTTTGGCAAACTAATAACTATAACTCCACCAGACCCCGCAGTCGGAACAAACTTTGATTTTCTCGTTCCTGTCAATACAATGATTTTACCAGTATCATTTTCCTGTATTTTTGTAACAGACGCTACGGTAGTAACGAGAACTATGTTAATTGCAACCTTTGACGGTTCTGTAAATATATTTATAACGCCATCTCAACTATTACACAGTGCAAACGTTACTAAGACTTATGTTTGTCAAGCAGGAAATAACATGTTGACGACAAATGTTAATTATGGCTATCAAGTTATTAACTTATCAAACTTAAATTATTTAAGATTTGGTGACTCATTCCGAACAGTCGTTGACCAACTACAAGCAGGCGACCAAATTTCTTCATGTCGCCTTAGATATATGCAATGGATACAGGAGTAAAAAAAGATGAATGATTTCAACAAATTAGATGACATAATGGAAAATCTTGATAATGCAGACCTCAACAACATCGGTAAAGATGTTCAACCAATTCCAAAAGAATTGATTGACCGGAGCAAAATTCAAGAGGGATTGATTTTTATATCTGAACAAGATATTCCAACAATCTGCAAAGTCTCTCTTTTAATTGGTTACGGGATTTCTGCACAGAGAAATTTCTCATATCAAGAAATTGAGTTTGCACTCACAACACATGAAAAAGAAGATGTCGGGACTAAATAATCTTTACCCGCACTTATTGCAACCCGACATAGATTTATGGATTCGATACTTAGCACTTCATGAAACTGAATATTTAAGATTCGATTATGACGTGCGAATCGGTAAAGGACGAGACCCCGGGAACTCCGAGCCAAAATCTATAAGAGAAATGGCAATCGGACTCTCACAAAGAAGAATTGACGTTGTTGGTTATAAACCTGATCAAATACAAATTATTGAAATCACACTTCTTGCAGGTATAAAATGTATAGGACAACTTGAAACATATCCTATACTATACAAAGAAACCTATAATCCTGATTTACCAATAACGACTTTGTTACTCACGGAGAAATTAGAAGCAGATATTCAAACTATTCTTATTAAAAAGCAATTAAGTTTTATAGTGCTACCAAAAACATAGGAGATTTAAAATGTCAAATGTATATTTTTATGAAGAACAAAATAAACTTTATCCACCAAAACCTTGTTATCAGTTTAAACTAAGCCCGCTATGGGCTTTATTCGCTGTCGTTTTATTCATGGTTTTATTAATCCCTACAGTTTCAGCTCAAACGGGAATTATTGCAGGTGTCAAATCAACTTATTGGGATAGATATGTACATGTAGGTTCTATCACTAAATTATCAAACCGAGTTTCAATTTACGGAACTATCGAAGTCGGCGGTGGCGAGTATAATATCAAACCACTATCAGTTCTAACATTTCCTGTCGGCAAATATTTAACACTCGGTTTTATTCTCGGTGCTGATATACAAATCTATCAACCATATCCAACAGCTGAGGAAACAATTACATATTTATCAAGTACAACAGGTATACTCGCCTTACTTAAAATGAACAATGAATTTTCTTTGATAGGTTCTCTTGAATATAGACAAAACGATGCAGTAATGAATAACACTCGGTTCGGCATCGGTGCTGTCTTCTGGTTACCACAGTAAAAGCGGTTACACTAACCATTTCATTTACTCCATTAAAGACTCCCGACAAAGTCGGGAGTTTTTTTGTGTGTGAAATAATACCAAACTATCAACGGCATAATTTCACACACAAAAAAACAAACCTTCAAGGTGTAATCTGCTTCGCAGATTATTAATAAGAGCGGACGAAAAGCATTGATTGTTCCAATCAATTCTTGACTCTCTCCGTTCGTCAAGTCAACAATCTT
>CALCCW010000261.1:0-1706 GCA_937900185.1 uncultured candidate division Zixibacteria bacterium
AATGATACGGCGACCACCGAGATCTAAACTCTTTCCCTACACGACGCTCTTCCGATCTGATGATGAGAGGATATGCATTTTCAAATGCTGTTTCAGCTTTTGTATAATCAGCTTCTTGAAGATAAATATAACCGACAGACAAATAGCCTCTTGCTGTTTCTAAAGAGTTACCTAATCTTTCTGATAGTTCAATTGATGTGAGAAGGTGTTTTTTTGCTTCTGAAAAATCAGAAGTAAAAGTATAAATACGTCCGATATTTCCCATCATAAATGCAAGTTTTTTCTTGTCATCAAGTTTTTTGGCAATTTCTAAAGCATCAATTAATACAGAAAGAGCATTATTATAATCGGCTTGTTTAAAGAACAGACCCGCTAAAATGTTTAAAGCACGGCATTGTCCTTCTAATGAATCATTACGGCGGAAAATTGATTCGGCATCACGGTATGCTTTTTCCGCTTCTTTAAATTCACTCATGTCTCTCAAAATAGATCCAATGGTTATAAAAATATCAGCTAAAAGATTTTGGCTGCCTTCGGCTGTGGCGGAATTTTGAGCAAGACGGGCAGTTTTAAGTGCGTGTTGAAGTTGAGTGAGAGAAGCGTATGCTTTACTGGCTGTGTGATAAATTGCTCCCGCCGCTATACCGGACTTATGAAGTTCTGTACGATATGACTCGTAATACTTCACAGCTCCGGCAAAATCTTTTTTAGACATCAATGATTCAAGATAATGAAGCATTGAATCTAAAAAATCTTCGCGGATTTTTTTCTCAATCTTCATTTACGGATTCCTTCTCTGTTTACTGTTGAATATTTTTGATATGGAATTCGTTTTGGTTGATAACTTTGAATATCCGTTGCACTTTTTTCAATTACATTGAACTCATCTAAAATGAAAAATCTGAAAACAAGATCAACAGCAATATAACCGGTTGTATAGGTAATATAACTACCAGATTTTACTGTTGTCGGTGGTGGGGAGTCTATTGAGGCATTGGAGCACATTGGTGCCTTAGAAGAAATTGATTTTATCTCTACTGGAGGAGGTGCAATGTTGGCATTTATGAGTGGTCAAGATTTACCAGGCATTGTCGCATTGTAATAAAATTTTATAAGAACTTGTGAGTAAGTTCTTAGATAGGTTCTTATAAAGATAGAAATTTTTCTACCAAAATAGTAGCTTCTTTTGGTGTAGTAACAATGTGAATATCGGCACCATTTTTTTGCCAGCGACGAATCCAAGTGAGTTGACGTTTGGCATAGTGTCTAATGTCTCTGGTTGCATTTTCATACATTTCATTTTCTGTGAAATGCACATCTTTAAATGTACCTTCTTTGGAACTATCCACAGCATCTGCCAACATCATTGTAATTTCCGGGACCCGGGAACAATGGCCGCCGGTATAAGGTGATTTGGCATCAATGGCAGATGCGATCAGTTTGATAAAAGATTCAAATAAAATTTCCAGATCCTTAATGAGATTTTTATTGGTAATAGCCACTGCAGCTTGACTGGATAAGGCTTCAACAATATCCTGTACTTTACTTGAAAATGGGATCACTTTATTCGTTTTTTTATCTTGAGCATTCAAAAGCTGCAACACCCCGATAATTTCGTCCTCATGGTTTTTAAGAGGAACTGTTAAAAAAGATTTTGATCGAAAACCTGTTAGATCGGAAGAGCACACGTCTGAACTCCAGTCACA
>CALCCW010000262.1:0-3540 GCA_937900185.1 uncultured candidate division Zixibacteria bacterium
TGTTAGTACGTGTGAGAGTGTGTGGAGCAGCTAGATTACTTGTATATTAACGTGCATCAAACTGCGGTTGTTGATATTGATTCATTTTTTTTGTTTTTTTTTGGTTTTTTTTTTTCAAGCAGAAGACGGCATACGAGATATATCAGTGTGACTGGAGTTCAGACGTGTGCTCTTCCGATCTCAAGAAACTGCGGACCTAAAAGTCCTAAATAAATAGGCAGCATAGGCGACCCACAACAACCGACCAAAAAACAGATACCCGCCCAAAGGAGACCTCCGAAAGCAAGTCCTCCGGCAGATGCGGCAAGTGATTCCCGACGTAATCTGATTGCCCGCATAAAGCAGAATAGAGCAAATGCTCCGGCAAGACCATAAAGATAATCCAAGCCAGTATTCACTTTGCCCAATATAACGATTCAAACGTGATTCCTGAGGTTGTTCAAGCCGGTAGGAAGCCCATGGGCTGTCACCATTTGAAGTATTGACGCTTTGCGTTACATAAAAAAAATGTCCGATTAAAACAGCTAAAAAAACAAAGAGTATAAAGAACCACTTCACTTTACTACCTCTATTTGTTCTGCTTCTATAATCAGTCCCTTATCATTTTGAACCACTCGCCCTATGACATCGATAATAGTTTTTGGTTCAGGTAGTTCTCCGTCATATTTAACAGGAATAGAATTATCAGCACAGGATAACACCCCACAAGTTTCAAATTCTCGAGAGTCAATAAGTGCCATAATTCCCTCATCTTTTTTCACACCCGCAACTACACCTCGAAGTACAAACTTACCTTTGATATCTCCATAACTTTGTGCCAGTTCATCAACATGTACTACTTGTGATAAATCATCTGACTTTGAAGTAACAGCAATATCGATATTATCATTCTTATTAATAAACGAGTACGTAATTCCGCCTACTAATATAATACCGGCAATAAAAAGAATAATAACTCCTGATTTCATCTTCTTCTCTTTTCCTGTACTCGCTGTTCAGTATCTTCGTTGAGACACCAAGCACTGTCCAACAGTTTAAACACACACGGATCAACAGCATAATACAAAATCTGATTTCCATTTCGCCTATACCCGAGTACTCCCCGGTCGGCGAGCCGTTGAAGCTGGTTCGATATAGCTGTCGGTTTCAAACCGAGTGTTTCAGCAATTTCTGATACACATAATTCTTTAGTCCGCATAAGTACATGTAATATTCGCAGACGGGTGCCATTAGCAAGTACTTTAAAAACCTGTTCAAGAGATAAAGACTCATCTACTGAAAGCAAAGGTCGATTTTTGAGCTCGGGCTTTACAGGACAGCAAGGCTCAATTTTTTCTAAATCCATAGATATTCTCCAATAAGCATATTATACATAACTCCATTATATAGTGGAGTAGTGTATTTGTCAAGATGTTTTTACAAAAAACATATTTTTTTATGTATATTTATAATTGGAGAGAATAAACGTAAAACTTTATTTCTGATACATCAGAAATCGTTTCAGCTCTGTAGTAGATTCTTTGCCTATAATATCTTCAAGTAACAAGAATACGAGGTTCGTTCATCCTATGAAATATCCTTTTTCATTCGTTCAAATTCGTCCTTTGATATTTCTCCTTTGGCATAACGCTTCTTAAGAATTTCAAGAGCAGACTCTGTTCCGTGCTGAGGTAATCTATTGTTGTCTTGCCGTGATGACCAAAAAAATCCTCGACCGGTAAACAGTGAAACAATAATTGCAAAACATATTAAAATAAATATTGGCATTAAAACGGGGAAAAACCACATTCCGCCCCAACAGGCATATTCCGGATTCATATTTATTCACTTTCATATTTATTGATTAGGATTGTTCTCATATGTCTTTATACGTTCATTTATAACAAAAATTTCTTATTATCTTGTGTTTGGTTGCCTTGATTATTTTGTGAAATAAATTTCCAAACAGGAAGTGGATATAATTCCTGCCCAAGAGCAGTGTGAGGAAAAGATTCTATACCATCAAATCCAAGTTTTCGCGGTGGTTGTTCAGGCAGATAGGCAGTACCAAAAAGCCAATCCCAAAGGCTTAGATTAACACCGAAATTACATAGTAGGGGTCCATCTTGTGTTCGATGATGGTGCCAAACATGCATCGACGGATTATTTAGAATATACTTTAAATATCCTATATTAATATTAAGATTGGAGTGATTGAAGTGTCCTATTCCTGTACTTACAATAGCAAGTAAAAGTAATATGTCCAAGTTAAACCCAAAAAATGCAAGAAGAGGATAGGTAATTGATTTATATACTAAAGATTCAAACCAGTGAAAACGCATACTGCCAATCCAGTCCATTATTTCAATACTGTGATGTACCTTATGAAAATTCCATAGCCACGAGTTTCTGTGTAGAAGATTGTGTATACACCAATGCAAAAAATCTATAAGGAGCAATGCTGCAATAAATTGGAGCCATTTAGGAGACTGTTGAACTACATTAAGATAGAACAGATTATGTAAACCTAAAGACTTTAGGAGTATATTAAGTTTAATAATTATTGGAACCGATATGACAGCTAAGCCCCAGCCTAAAAAATGACCATTAAAGACAAGATAAAAAATATCGGTTAAAATGCCGGTTCTAAAAATCTTTTGCGGGTGCCTTGGTCGCAGACGTTCCAATATGACAAACATAGCTGAAAATCCAAGCAGCCAATAAGCATAAGTCACTAATTTTTCTCCTTATTTGTTATCAATACAGCAACCCACACAATGTTATTGTTATCCATACTTTTGTTTGTTTAAGCAACAAAGGTTAATCCTTTTTTCTTTGTACTGTGTACATTGACCGTTGTTTACTACCCAATATCCTTTTTCATTCGTTCAAATTCGTCTTTTGATATTTCTCCTTTAGCATAACGCTTTTTAAGAATTTCAAGAGCAGACTCTGTTCCATGCTGAGGTAAACTGTTGTTGTCTTGACGAGATGACCAAAAAAATCCTCTACCAGTAAACAGTGAAACAATAATTGCAAAACCTATTAACATAAAAATTGGCATTAAGATAGGGAAAAACCACATTCCGCCCCACCAAGCATGTTCGGGATTCATTTTTATTCTCCTTTTATTATCGAATAGTCACTTACGGTATTTCCTGTTTGACCAACTTCTTTTATCAATTATTCATTGTTAGTGCTTTTGTTGATTTTGGTTGCAAGGATTTGTCCTCAACTTTTAACCTTGACCGTTACATCAAGTTTACCGGCACGAGCAAGTTTTGAAAAAATAAAAACAGAACTTTCATCTGTTATACCAAGTTTCTCAGATAAAGACGATATTGATACTGTATCATTTTCTGATATAAAATTCAGTGCTTCTTTTTCAACTTCTTCTAAAGATCGGAAGAGCACACGTCTGAACTCCAGTCACACTGATATATCTCGTATGCCGTCTTCTGCTTGAAAAAAAAAAAACTAAAAAAACAATTGTCAGCATCAAAACTAATTTGGTTGCTTTCATCTCAACACCTTCTCTCGCATCACAGTTATGTTCTGTGG
>CALCCW010000263.1:0-2793 GCA_937900185.1 uncultured candidate division Zixibacteria bacterium
TTTTTCAAGCAGAAGACGGCATACGAGATATATCAGTGTGACTGGAGTTCAGACGTGTGCTCTTCCGATCTCTGAGTATTGTTACCCGATTGATGGGACTCATTTTGGCAGTCATAGGTATTCAAATGCTGATAGAAGGTGTTTTTGGTGCAATAAGAATTTTTTCAAATTGATACTATGAACAAGTATATCTGACAGATAATCTGTATTCAGCGAACACTGACAGTAAAGTATAGTATTAGTTAAATAGAAAAAAGGAAAAGTACTTCTTATGAATAAAGAAACCAGAACAATTGGATTGTTCGGAGCTATTGCTATAGGGATTGGGGGCATGGTAGGTGGCGGTATTTTTGCAGTATTGGGTGAGGCGGTGTCACTTGCTCATGGTGCGACTACTATTGCTTTTCTTTTTGCCGGGATAGTTGCATTGTTAACATCCTATTCTTATGCAAAACTTTCTGTTGCGTACCAAAGTCGAGGCGGAACTGTTATTTTCGTTGACAATGCCTTTGGTCACAATCTTTTGTCTGGTACAGTAAACCTTATGCTGTGGCTAAGTTATTTGGTGACGATATCTTTGTATGCTGTTGCCTTTGCTTCGTATGCTCAAACATTTTTTCCTGATAATACAACACAGTGGCTCAGACATTTATTTATTTGTTTTGCAATATTACTTCCTGCTCTGATAAATTTAGTAAGTGCTTCTTTTGTCAGTAAATCTGAAACAGCTATTGTACTTATTAAATTAGCATTGTTGACGCTAATTATTGTGACTGGTGTTTCTTTTGTTGATGGGGAACGACTGTCGCCTATACATTGGGGAAGTTCTTTTTCTATCATCATTGCCGGCATGATTATTTTTGTTGCCTATGAAGGGTTTGAACTTATCGCAAATGCAGCCGAAGAAATTAAAAATCCAAAAGTCAATCTGCCAAAAGCATTTTATAGCTCTGTTCTCCTGGTTATTATTCTGTATGTTCTTATTGCCGCAATTACTGTTGGAACAGTGCCGGAAAGTCAACTTTTATCGGCAAAAGATTATGCGTTGGCAGTTGCTGCACAGCCCGCACTTGGAAAAATTGGTTTTACAATAGTATCTGTTGCCGCCTTGTTGGCTACATTTTCTGCTATAAATGCAACATTTTATGGAAACGCCCGTTTAGGTTTTATTCTCGCAAAAGAGGGTGAACTGCCCGAGACTCTTGATGAAGTAAAACGAAATATTCCTGTTGTGGGTGTGATATTTATATTATTGCTTAGTTTACTTATTGCAAATTCTATCGACTTAACTGCAATAGCTATTATTGGAAGTGCTAGTTTTTTGCTAATCTTTTTTATTGTCAATATTTGTGCATATAAATTATCTGATGAAATAGGTGCCAATAAAATAATAATCCTAACAGCTTGTTTGGTAAGTGCTGCAGCTTTGGTAATTCTGCTTCTGCAGACATTTTCAAGCAACCCCGCAACAATATGGATATTTATTTCTTTTATATGTATTTCTATTCTATTTGAACTTTTTTATGGACGTCTGGTTCGGAAACATATTTTCCGTCGACCTTATAAAAGCACACAAGAATAAGTTCTGCCAAAGCTTGTCCGGCTGGGTTTGTTAAAAAAGTCCAAATTATCTCAATTTGAGTACTCAGGAACCTCTTCCTGACCTTTTTTGTCTAAATGTTCAAAGAAAATTACTGCTAACTAAACACAACCCCAACACTCCTCTTTTTAAGATAAATAATTTTGATTTTCTTGATTTTTTTATATATTAGATTATCCATGCTAGTGTAATTGTAGGGGTTAACTAAATAGTATAAGTTATAAGCAGGGTTAGAACTTTTTACAAAAAAATAATTTTGGGTAAATAATAAATTATAAGCAAAGGATTATAGTAATGAAAAGACAGCTAACGTATTTCGCAACAATTCTAATATGCTTTTTGAGCATTTCATCTGTAGCCAATGCCGATTGGTGCGACAAGGGAATGACTATCTATGGATTCGAGCCGGTTGCATCCGGCGATGCAACTTTTGGTCAAATTGTTGCGTCCGCCGGTGATGTTGATAATGATGGACATCCGGATATTCTGGTGGTCGATACAAAAGCAGCTTCTTTTGGTATGAATGCTACGGCTAATGTATTTTCAGGCATCACCGGAGATTTGATTCGGACCTTTTATAATTCATACAATGGTGTATACGGTGCCAGTAGTTTTGGCGATTACAATAATGATCAGTATGATGATATTCTGGTCAATGGTACCGTCTATTCCGGTATCAATGGAGATACCCTGACTGTTTTCGGAAATATTTTTCGAACGGGTATCGGTGTTGGTGATGTCAATGATGATGGCAAATATGATCTTATTATGCCCAATGTCGGATATTCAAGTATGTTGGGTCGGGTGGATTTAATCTCCGGAGCCAATGGGGATACTCTTCAATCATGGATCGGCAATCAGAGCGGAGCTTACTTTGGTCAGTCTGTAGCGACTGGTGATGTCAATGGTGATGGCTATCCTGATGTTATAATTGGGCAACCAAAACATGATAATTTTGGCACAGAACGTGGGCACGTATATGCCTATTCCGGTCTTGACGGTTCAGAAATATTCAGTCAATCCGGTGATTCCGCTTACCATCAGTTTGGTTTTACTGTAGCCTCAGCGGGTGACTTGGACAATGATGGTAGATCGGAAGAGCGTCGTGTAGGGAAAGAGTGTAGATCTCGGTGGTCGCCGTATCATTAAAAAAAAAAAAACAAGCTAAGTATACTTATGCAGATCAATGCTAA
>CALCCW010000264.1:0-6226 GCA_937900185.1 uncultured candidate division Zixibacteria bacterium
GTGCGCTGTCTGCGGCTGGCTTTCAGGTAGTTTTTCTTTTTTTGTTTCTTTTCTATTGTTTTTTTTTTTAATGATACGGCGACCACCGAGATCTACACTCTTTCCCTACACGACGCTCTTCCGATCTATCAGCATGCATATACACCTCCAAAGATGACATATATATATGATAAACTAAGTTTTCTTGTAAGAAAGAACTTTATCGGTCAAAAATATCTCTTAGCATGTTGGTATAGATACAAGAACTGGTCAAATTCATTCGAAAGAATTAGATCAGGTACTGAAATTAATTTAAAATATTACAATCAGAAAATTAAAAATATAACTTTCGCTTGCAATGCCGACTATACATCTGATATGAGCGGTCAGTCATTTGATCTGGTTTCGTTAGGTGGGACTAACGGAGTCAGAGGAGCAGATAAATATTTTTTAACCGGCGATAAAAGATTGATTTTTAATTCAGAAATTCGTTTTAGACCAAGGTATATATTTAATTCTCTTAATATTGGAGGAGTTATTTTTTCAGATTTTGGCAATATAATCCACGACAGACAAGATTTTAAGGCTTCAAATACGTATACAACGTACGGAGGAGGGTTGCGAATTGCTTTTGATAAATCATCAAGAAGTATTCTCCGTATTGATTTTGCGTATTCTCGATTTAACGGTTGGCTCATATCATTTGGCTCCGGTCAGTATTTTAATGCTTCCGACAAGAATTAAACTTGACAAACGCATGATTTCCAATACATTACAAATGTACTTATTTACTTCTCGTGAGGAGTAGTTTTTAAAATTAGCTTCTTTTCTTGGAACAATTTCTGCTATGTTATTTGTTTAAGTATATAACAGGAAATTAAAAATTATAGAACTTTTACCGTCATCCGATATACTAATGGGTAACTCTTAATTTTATAAGGTTGTAAATGCAAATTCGATTAGTCGGTCTCACAGCATGTATTATCTGTTTGAGCTTCATCTCGTTACAGGCAGCTAATAACCCATTTGTTGAAAATTCAGTATTATCCAACATAGAAAATGATTATGCAAATGGAAAGATCTCACTTGATGAGAAAGTAATACTTCAGATAAACTCTATTAAGCTTCCTCATAAGTTACCGTTAAAATATAGTTCTTCAACTCAAGTTAAAACTGAACGTGAACTTCGAGGGGCAACCTTAGCATTGATTCAAATGAGGGCTGACTGGGATATTCTTGATCAAAGTACAAAATATTATGTGACTACTGTGTTAGCGAGAACATCGACCAGTTTTTCCTATGTTTCTCCCGGCGGTTATTTTAGAATGCATTACGATACTATCGGAGTAGACAGTGTATCACCCGAAGATTTGGACTTTGATTCTATTCCTGATTTTGTTGAGAGGTGTGCTGCATATTGTGATACTGCTTTAGCAAAATATCTCGAAATGGGCTTTATGTATCCACCAAATGATGGTGTAGCCGGAGGCGACTCCCTATATGATATTTATTTTCAAGAAATGACTTATTATGGATATGCAGTCCCCGAAGGTTTTGGGAGCAATCCTTGGAATGATTATTATAGTTACTTAGTATTAAATAATGATTTTTTAGGGTTCCCGTCAAATACTGATCCGGAAGGTTCGGTTATAGGTGCCGCTAAAGTGACAGTCGCTCATGAGTTTCAGCATGCTATTCAGTTTGGTTATGATGCCAATGAAGATATATGGGCAATGGAATCAGGTGCGGTTTTTATGGAAGAGGTTGTGTTTGATACTGTCAATGACAATTATGGTTATATTGATGATTTTATGGATTTTCCGCATACATCTCTTATGGATAATGCCGGGCTGCATAAATATGGTGCTTTTCTTTGGCCGCTGTATTTAGCACAAAAATTTGATACTCTTTTGTATCTTTCTGCATGGGAAGGTGCAAGATATGACGATGTTTTTACAGCTTATGCGGATACACTTTTATATAATTTTGGATGGGATATTGATTCTGCGTATGTTGATTTTACTTACTGGTTATTTAATACTGGAATTCATAATGACGGGCTTCATTTTAGTGAAGCGTCAGCATATAGTCCGTTGGCGATTGGAGCAACACATATCACTTATCCTGTAGCTCTTACTAACTCACCTGCATCAATTGGTGGGTATGGATCCAGTTTTATAACATTTTACCCCGGTACTAATATAGGTAAATTAAAATTGACTTTTAATGGTTCTAATACGAGAGGCTGGACTGCCTATGTAATAAAATCAAGTACTCAAAATACTCATGAAATAGAATTTATTACTCTTGATTCTGTGGGTAAATCGGGTGAACTTATAATTGAGAATTTTGAAAATTATTATTCTGTTACACTTGTCGGGGTAAATACCGATGAGTTTTCATCCGGTGTTCTTTTTACCTATTCTGCGGATATTATTCTTCCGTATGAAGTCTCATCATCAATTCTTACTCCCGATTCTGCGATATATTCAGGAGGTGTACGAACTTTTGATATCTTAATTAGAAACGATGCTGTGATAGATGATATTTTCAACCTTATTTATTGGGATGATCAAGGATGGCTTACGATGGATACATTTGCATTAGCAATAGCAGCCGGAGATAGTGCTGTGGTCAGTATTGATGTAACTCCTCCACAAGGAACGCCACTTGGGGAGAATTCTCTCTTATCATTCAAATCGGAATCATGGGGGGATTCAACAGTTTTTGATACTCAAACAAGAATTGGAGAGATTAGTTTGTATCGTGGTGATATTGATTTTTCCGGAGTGATAAATATTTCAGATATTGTTGCCTTCGTTAATTATAGTTTTAATAGCGGTCCGCCCCCAAAACCAGAGGTTCTTGCAGCTGATTTTAATTGTACTGATATAGTTAATCTTTCTGATATGGTGGCTCTAATTGCGTATATGTTTGAAGGAGGAGACTATTCTCCTTGTAATCCATACTAATATTTTAGTTGACAACAAGTTAATAGCAAATTATCCTATAATATAAAGTAACCGCCAAGCGGCTAACAGGGAGGTTAGCTGTAGTTATGAGAGGGGGATTAATGGATAACGGTATTGAACCGAAATTCTTAATCTGCACAGAATGTAACGAAGAGTTTGTTTTTACTGTCCAAGCTCAGGAGTATTTTGCTGAGCGAGGCTATTCCGAGGATCCAAAGAGGTGTAAGTTTTGTCACACCAAATACAAAAAAGGTCAGCGGAGTGAAAAACTTCAAGAGCAAGCGGAAATTCATTACACGGATTAACAAAAAACCCCGAGTTATATTGCTCGGGGTTTTCTGTAACAAGGAGAGCAATAAGAATTATTTTATTAATGTCATTTTTTTGGTTTCGGAATTATCATTTATTGCTATTCTGTATAAATAAATTCCACTGGCTATTTCATTGCCATTGTCGGTAGTGCCGTCCCATTGTACCAAATTTTGTCCCGCTGCTACATCTCCATCTAAGAGTGTCTTGACTATTTGCCCTGCAATATTATATACTTGTAAAAGGGCGTGTCCGTCTGTTGGGGTATAGAAGTTTATTGTTGTCGACGGGTTGAACGGGTTTGGATAGTTTTGTGAAAGTTCAAACTGCGTTGGAATCGTATTCTCATCCTCAATCGATGCTGCTAATCCGACATTCAAATCAGCTGTGATAACACCACTACTTGATAAGATATTTTCTATTGCAACAAACGAAATACCGTTTGTATAACTATCAGATGTCGTTGAGGAAACAGCATTAAAAGATGTTTTGCTTAAACCTCCAGGGAAGGCATCATTAGTATCACCCAAGTCATTACTATGTTCAAGTTCATATAACCCGTCCGCTTGTTCTAACGCTACTTGAAAATGAATACTGTTGGTTAACCCCGGATACCATTCTTGCGTATTTTCTGATTTGGCATCATCAATATGCCATACAAATAAACCTTCCCCCGGAAGATATGAATCATATCCAGCTTGTTGACGGTTTTCTATTAAGAAATATTCATCCCCAATATTACCTGATGTCCAAAGTCTATAAATCTCTCCTGTTGATTTTACATCGTTGATTTGTTTGGAATTAGTATTTACAGTAATATTAGTAGCGGTATTAAAACCTAACTGTATTTTACTCCATGCACACGGTAGAGCCGGTCGTCCACCTTTACCTTGAGGACCAAGCCAGCTTCCGTAACCCATAATACCGTATTTACCAATTCCATTTGATGAATAATCAATATCATATAAATCAGGCAGACCAAAAACATGACCAAATTCATGAGCGAAAACACCTAATGTCATATCTCCAACTGTAGAGATATATTCAGGCTGTATGGTATAGTTGGATACATACACACCATCATTTGTAAGCTTTGGAACAATACCCCATTTGTGAGACCAAATATCATCATTACTACCGGTAACTTCGGCACCTTGCCCCGGATGAATAATTGCCACAATGTCAACATAGCCGTCATTATCGTTGTCGTAATTTGAAAAATCTACTGACGCATCAATGAGATCAACCAAATCTTCAGTTAGCTTTTGTGTATTATTCGGGTATGCTCCGGTGCCATTTTGGTTATTTACATAATACGCATATGTTTGAGGAGCGGTCACCCATCCTAAAGAGGATGGGAGATTGATTGTCATTAAATCAAGTTGACCATAAGAAGCTTTATCGTAATAATCATGCACAGTGTACCCGTTTGAATCAAATAATAATGAATCAAAAAATACAGCCGGAGTATTACTTGGTTCATCAGAAAACTGAACTAATATAGCAAGTATTCGAAATTGTCCGCTTACTTGGGTTGCATAATTTGCTGAAAGTTTTGCGTTTTGAAAAATTTGTTCATAATTATTTTTCCCTGTACAGATACCTTTAGCGTGCATCTTATCTAAATTAGTGATAAAATAAGGTAACTCTACATTAGCAGCCTTCGCATTTTCAAGCATTTTAGGATTCGGCGGCATTGCCTTTGGCTGTAAAAAGATTGATAAAACAATGATGCTTATCAACATCAGAAATCTGAACGTACTGTTTTTCATTATATGTAGCATCGTATTAGCTCCTTGTCTTAGAAATACAACCCAGTTGTAAGTGCGAAGTTGGCACCTTTAGATGATCCTCCGCTAAATGAATTTCCTGTTACTACTGCAAAGTCAACATGAAAGGCAGATAGGTATAAACCTGACCCAAATGACATTGCAGTATTTTTATTACCACCTGTGCCATATCCAAAGCGAAGAGGTAAAAATCCGAGTTGGGTAAACTCGACACCTGCTGAAAGTCTTGGCTCGGTTGAGACACCTATTTTACTTGAAAAGCCTTGTTCCCATTCTAATGCCCAAAGGGTCTTGCCGGATGTTTTGGCGAACCCTAAATTTAATGAAGAGGGAAGTGTTGTGGTAAATTCACTTATTGGAATGGTGTAGTCATCAGAGGTGATGAAGTCATCACCCATGTTATCTACAGTCATTGTATCAAAATTAAAGATATATCCGTTTTCTTTATTGTTTTGATTCCAAGTAATTGAAGAGTAGAAGTTTTTAACAGTTGCACCGATTGTATAATTAGAACTGAGTTGTAAGGCAGCTCCAAAATCAACTGCATACCCACTACCACCTTCTGATGTATGGATTATTGCACTGCCGTTTCCTTCAAATCCGGTTGCATAAGTTGCCGCCATACCTTCAAGCTCTATAACTTTTTCAAGACCTAATCCTTTGAGATATTTAAAAGTGGAACCAATTGATAATTGGCGGTAACCGGATTTGTACAGTGCTTTACCAAATGAAAACCCTACCGACGCATACGCATATCCCTCTGAGTAAGAACCTGTAATATTGATTGTATCCGCAAATGTATTTCCATTGAGAATTAAATTGAGAATATCTTTATTCAAATTAACATCAGCTACAGCAAATCCTGAAGTTGTAAAGGCAAATGAGCCCGAAGAAATACCGACTGCCGACGCTTCTGCTTCAATTGAAAGTTTCAGCCCTTCATTAGGAATTTTACTTAGAATATTTTCCTTGTCGGAAGTTGTTAAAAATGTACCGTTATACTGATTGTAATCATCTAAAGTAAATGAATTATTGTTAATATTTGCTCCTACTCCGGCAAATTCTATTGATGTCTGTTGATGAGTTTTTAATCCGAGGTTGGCGGGGTTGAAACGAGCAGCATCAACTCCTGTTGCAAGTGAGGTATAGGCAGAGCCTAATGCAACTGCTCTTGCT
>CALCCW010000265.1:0-6226 GCA_937900185.1 uncultured candidate division Zixibacteria bacterium
TTTTTTTTTTTTAATGATACGGCGACCACCGAGATCTACACTCTTTCCCTACACGACGCTCTTCCGATCTACAAATTGCTGCTTTTTACAATTTCCGGCAATATGTGTATATAACCATTTATTATATCACGAGATATGAGATATATAATATCCCATATCTCTCTATGTTTAATTATTACTTCTTTTCCACTTTCCTAATAAAAAGATATAATCCGATAACCAATAATGTAAAGATAAGTGACGCAACTCCAAGTCCTTTACGACGGAAATAAAATTCATCGATAAGAGAAGCAGAGTTTTTCTTTACCTCTTCGGCTTGTTTCATCCCTTGTTCAGCACTCGGTAAGACAGAATCTAAGTTAAACGAATGCAGTTTAGTGCGTGTATGAATCAATGATTGTTGAACTTCGTTCATAGTAAATTCAACATCAGTGGTAGACATTTCTTTTTCCTTGGCATCATCAAGCAAGGCTTGTGCTTCCTTTTGAGACTGCACCAATGCCTTTAAAGCATTTGAAATTCCGCCAGCTGTTGCAATACCTTTAGTACCGTCATCAACGGAATGACATTCAACACAAAGAGCCGGTTCTTTAGTACCAATCCATTTATCTTCCGGTTTTAAAATCTTGTGGTTGGAATGGCAAGTCATACACATAGGGAAATCATTTTCCTCAAACGCCACTTTATGGGGTGAGTTGTTAAACAATTCCGACTCAATTGCATGACAATTACCACACACAGCAATTAAAGAAGCGACTCCCGGAGGAGCAGCACCATGATTACCATGACAGTCATTACAGACCGGAGCAGAAAGATCACCCTTTTCAAACAAAGCATACCCATGTACTGATTGCTTGTAATCAGCAACAGGGGTAGAATCAAGTCCGTATTTTTTCATCAATTTATCATTACTATGACATTTTCCACATGTTTTGGTGATATTTAACGGATGAGTACTGGAATGCGGAAGTTTGGCTGTATTGATTTGATGCACTGTGTGGCAGGAGATACAATTTGCCACATTGGTGTCACCTTTTTTCAATAATTGTTTGCCATGAACCGATGTTTTATATTTATCAAACTGATCGGTAGGCAATGATGGATTATGGTCATGCATATACGCCGCATCAGAATGACATCTGGCACAGAATTTTGGAACATCTTTATATGACGGAACCCCGCGGTAGGTCTTTGAGTCACGAACATCGTCCATATCATCAAGCGATGCATCACCACCATGACAGTCAACACACCCAAGACCTTTTTGGATATGGATATCTTTAGATATCAAATGTGATGGACCGTCAGCATCTTCAAAATCTGAATGACAGGTCAAGCAGTTATTTTCAGCAGCTGAAACCATTACGGCAGAAAATATACAGATCATAAGATATATGAAACTTTTTTTATACATTGTCATCTCCTATTTAACCATATAACCGTAAAAGGTCATGAATATTATAAACGCTAACACAAAATATCCAAATGCCGTAAACAATTTAGATTTTTGATCAACTGCTGATTTTTTATCTAAAAATGGAACTAATGCCCAAATGAGACCACCAATTGAGAATGCAAATATTCCAACTAATTCCCCTTCTAAAAAGAGAATGTGAGCCGGAAGCATCTTAAGTGCCTGGAAAGCAAACATAAAATACCATTCAGGACGAATGATCGGAGGAGGCGGAGCGAATGAATCGGCTTTTATGCCTAAAGGCCAGTGAATGACACCAATACCATCGGGGAAAAATGTTGCTAAAACCGCAATTACATTTAGAACTATTAACCAGACTAATAAATCACGTAGAATAAAGTTCGGGAAGAACTTCATATATTTCTTTTCACCGGCAGGCTTGTTTGCCCACTCTATAGGTTCGCTCATACCCTGACGCTGTACAAATATCAAATGTGCTGACAATAAAACAGTAAATATTCCCGGAAGAATAGCAACATGCAATCCAAAGAAACGTCCGATAGTTGCTCCTGTGACTTCTTCGCCTCCTCGCATAATAATCAATAATTGATCACCTATAACCGGAACGGCACCTGCCATGCCGGTTCCCACACGAGTAGCAAAAAATGATAGTTCGTTCCAAGGAAGTAAATAACCTGAAAATCCAAATAACAGGGCAAGTCCAAATAAACCCATCCCTGACAGCCATGTCATTTCTCTTGGTTTGCGATATGCTTTGGTAAAATAAACAGTAAACATGTGTAAAAACACAAAGAACACCATTAAATTGGCAGACCACGAATGTATCGCACGTACTAACCATCCAAACGAAACAGTACTGACAATAAACTGTACCGATTCAAAAGCCGAATCGGCTCCCGGACGATAATACATAAGTAATAAAATTCCTGAGACAACCTGAACTATAAAAAGAAATAAAGAAATTCCGCCTAAATAGTAAAAACTTGAATGCGAGTGAGTTGGAACTACTTTAGAACCCATGTAATCGACTAAGGCAGAAATTTTAAATCTGCTGTCGACCCAATCATACATCTGTGAAGAAAGGTTTTTATCACTCATCAGCTGCCTTCCTTACTGACAAAGATAGTTTCCCCAACTTCTTTTACTTGAAATTGAAAAAGTGGACGAGGTGGTGGACCGGAAATATTGGCTCCATCCATGGTGTAACGTCCGTTATGACATGAACACCATATAATCCCTAAATCGGGACGATGCTGTACAGTACAATCAAGATGGGTACAAACAGCACTTAAAGATTTGAGTTCATTTTTATCTGTTAAAAAAATAATTCCCAAAGCCCGACCATATTTAAAATATTTTGCTTTTTGGGGTTCACTTTCAATATCCGTACGTGAAAATGAAAGTTTCAGCTGTGACAGTTTTGCTTCTGCAAGTTTTGGAGGAGTGATGTATTTAAACATCGGATAAAAAATTGCTCCAATAGCCAGTAAAGCAGAACCGCCTAAAGCTGTTTCAAGGAAACCACGACGTGATTTTTCTCCTGACACAACTTCTCCTCTATTTTGTTTACTCTTTTCTTATTAACTTTTCTATTTAACATTATCACAAACATATATAAAAACAAGACAATATCAATACTTTTTATTATAAAACTGCTACCGCATCTATCTCAACTTTTACATCTTTAGGTAAACGGCTCACTTCAACGGTGGCACGTGCCGGAGGATTTTCAAGAAAATAAGATGCGTATACTTCATTTACCGTAGCAAAATCATTCATATCAGCAAGATAAATAGTCGTTTTCACTACATCAGCATATTCGGCAGAACCTGCTTTGAGAACTGCACCAAGGTTTTCCATCACTTGCTTACATTGTTCAGCAGCAGTATTTCCGACTATTTCCATAGTGTGTGGATCAAGTGGAATATTTCCGGAAACATATATTGTCTCTGAGCAGGTTACTTTCACAGCCTGGGAATACGGTCCGATTGCATGAGGAGCTAAATCGGTTAACACAATTGTTTTCATCATACCTCCTAAGTATGACAATAATCAAAGGCATTTTATAAACGCAATCAAGTGATTTTTATTATTGGAAAATACCGCAGATTGAAATATCTTAAAATTGATTAGGTAACTTCAAGACCGTTTGGACCCATAAGTGCAACAAATGCTTTCATTGCTTCATCATCGTATGCCCCTTTAATTGAGAACATAACTTTTAAGGCAGGAAATGTATCTTTTGCTCGTTGATAAACACGTTCGGTAGTCATAGCATCAAATGAATCGGCAATGGCAACTATTTTTGAAAAAATATGCATTTCATTTAACGTTATCCCATTCGGATATCCCGACCGGTCACCTCTTTCATGATGCTGCAAAATAGGGTACATTGATGCTTCGGAGATTTCATTTGTCTCCCGCATAAGATCATCGCCCCATTTGGGATGTTTTTTCATAATTTCAAACTCAATAGAATTTAAAGCAGAACGTTTATGTAAAATTCTTTCAGAGACTTTTGATTTACCTACATCATGAAGCAATGCACCGACACCAAGTTCAAATAAAAAATCCTTGTCATGGAATCCCATCTGTTGTGCAAGAGCTATTGCAAATGTACAGACATTTACCGAATGGGTGTAGGTATAATAATCAAAAGAGGAAATTTTCATCAGCGAATGGAATGCTTCTTGACCCTTTAAAATATAATCAATCGTATTTCCAACTAAATGTTTGGAACGTTTGATATTCTCACCATACGTTGGTCTGCTTAAAACATCTTTTACTAAACCGGTAGATGTTTCATATAAAATACCTGCTTTTTTAATTTCAGGTATCTGAGGATCGTGAATTATTTTATCTAAATTCTTTTCAATATACAGTTGATATTTGTGTTTACTTTCTGAGCTGATATATACTTTTTCAACTGAATTATCCAACAGTTTCTGACGGGTTCGGTCGGTAAAGGGAAGGTCGGCTGAACGATATAATACTAAATTTCTATTTATATTGAGATATAAATCAAAATTTAAGACAGAATCAATTCTGATAGAATCAAGCTGTATTGGAATAAATTTTTGATCTACTTTTGTATCTGTCGAAATAATGCTCATCTGTTTTTTCTGCTTTATAGCTGTATCTTTATCGTAAATAATATATTACATATTTTTTATCGGCAGAATGTTTGATTTGGTTCATAAAAAACCCTCTGAAAGAATTTCAGAGGGATATGTAGGAGGGAGCAAAGATTAGGGCATGAGACCCTATATAGAGTAATAACCCTATTGTGTGTTGTAATTTTTTATTGTACTCATAACGGAATTCAATGAAGTTGTTATATTCGTAAGTATTTTCGAGTATTTTTTCAGCAGTTCAGAGTACTGCCAACGCATTTGAAATGCTTTTTCAGGAAAATCAAAAAGTTCAAGTAGTATTGTTTTATAGATTTCATCAATATATTGGACTACATAATACGGATAATCAGGAATATTTACATCCTGCACTTCACCTTTGCTAATTCGTTCGCAATAGACTTCAATCTTTTCAAGCATAACAGTTCCAAAACACCACGGAGTCATTACAATACCTAAATTGGCTCCATCGGTGTAAAAACGTCTGATATTTTTCATCAGAAGGTCAATAATGACTGATTTGGCTCTATAAAAGGCAATTGATTCATTAAATTCAGATGTAGTCGTCATCAGTTTTTCTGAGAGTTTTGCTCTTTCTAAATTGGCATTTTCATACGCTAATTCAAGAAAACGGTAAAAATCATCAAAATAGACCTTACTGTTTTCAGACAGTGACATTATATAATAGCCGTATTCATCATTGCGAATCTTTGGATCGTTGGTGCTTTCTAATCTTTCTTGTGAAAATCCTCTTTGATATCTGCCGTCTAACATAAAGTCTCCTACTTCTTTTATTGTCATCTGCTTAGCTATACTGCAACCAATTTGCCAAACATGAAAATAATCGTTCTCTTTTGAAACAAGATAGTTATCTCATTATAACACAAAATGTTATCGCTGCTTGACCTATAGGAAGAGACAGGCTGATTATGTAAATGAATTGAGCATTTATATGCAGAACATGAATTTCAACTCATATATATGCATTTGATGTACCTAAAATATGCTATCTGCCAATAATGCCTGTATGTGCAAAAACAGAACAACATGGACAATAGAGGGTAAGTTATTGCAGTAGTTAGTCGATATTATTTATTAGAATATGAATATTATTTAATTGTTTTTGGGAGTTTTACATGAATAACGGTAACAATGGGCAAAAAGTAAAAAAGGGTAAATCAAAAAAAATCAAATTTAAAAAATCTAAAGATTATTCACCTGATGTTTTAAAACAAAAAGAAAAGCGTTTCACTAAACATGACCGTCGTGAAAAGTTAAATTTGCTCAGGTTAGATGAATTGGCAGAATTTGACGATTTAGCTGAGTTTGAAGATTTATTAACTGACTATGAAGAATTAGCTGAAATATAATATTAACAACAACTTCATTTCATCTCTATTTACATTTAGTTTGCTCATGTTCGGGGTTTTTTAGTATTTTAGCAGTATTGATTACAGTGCAAGTCGGACACGAACAAACCCCCGCACGGAAATTACCCTCTATTGCTATTGTCGGACAGTTTTCAATACAGGCACCACACGCCTGACAGGCATCAAGATTAACGACCCAAGATTTTTTTGTTTCAGATCGGAAGAGCACACGTCTGAACTCCAGTAACACTGATATATCTCGTATGCCGTCTTCTGCTTGAAAAAAAAAA
>CALCCW010000266.1:0-9264 GCA_937900185.1 uncultured candidate division Zixibacteria bacterium
CTTTCTTTTTTTTTTTTTTTATTATTTTTTTGTTTTTTTTTTTTTTTTTTTCAAGCAGAAGACGGCATACGAGATATATCAGTGTGACTGGAGTTCAGACGTGTGCTCTTCCGATCTCCTGAACTTATATAATGGACATGTGATTGCCTGACAATGGGTAGTTTGACTTCTCCACGATCCGGCACCTATTGATTCACTATCAAATATACAGGTTGCACAAAACCAATCTATGGCAGCGCTACGACCGCCAGCACTAGCTTTGTTCTTTAACCGCTTTAATAGTTTGTCACGTTGATTTTCTTTCATATACATCCTCCGAAGTTTTTTGATTGTTATTTCATTATTACATACTTTTTAATATTTGTCAACTATTGACATCACGATATTAATTAGGTTATAATATATACTTAGTCAACCAACAAGGGTATACAAATATGAAAACCTTATTAGATGTATTACGCGAATCGGACGCAATGGAAATCAATGGACACTTTGTCCGCCAGTTTAATATTAACGACGTTCCAGATGATGATTATTTCATAGACATAATTTTGCATGTTAGTTGTGGTGAAGAATCATCAATATATGAATGGTACTTTACCATTGAACAATTGGAATCAGCGGTCTTTAATCATACAACGGGTTCATGGACAGTTAATGAAGCAGTTAAACAAGCCTGTATAATTACACCATATAAGTTACATACATTAGATGTATTAGCAAAGTAGGATATACAAATATGAAAACTTTATTGAGTGTATTACGTACAGCAGACGCAATGCAAATTGATGGCCATTTTATTCGCTGGATTGCCCTTAATAACATAGACGAATTAGAATCTGATCAGGACATCGTTTTATATGTTGAATGTGAAGACAATTTAACATTACATGAATGGTTCTTTACAGTCGAGCAATTGGAATCAGCGGTCTTTAATCATGCAACACGTTCATGGTCGGTTAATGAAGTTGGTGAAAAACAACCCTACAATATTACCGCATATCAATTGTGTGAACTTGGTGAATGAATGATGAATAATAGTTCTTGACAACTTCCCAGGGAAGGGGTATTATGGATACAGAAGCTAAGGAAAGCTGCAGGTTTTAACCATACAACACGTTCATGGTCGTTGCATATACATTGAACAGAACGGGAGAGAAATAATGAATATTGAAAAACTTTTAGAAATGGGATTAACTGAGCGTGGTGGTAATTCTTTTAGAAACGAAGATGGTAGCATCGTGTTGTTTCAGCACCTCGAAGGGGATAAGTATTTAGAAATATCACACACACCTGTTAATTATCCAGCGTGGAACATTTCTTTAATAGAAATGACAGAAGAAAACTTGATATATCATATAGGTGAACATTTAGGTGAATGGGCGGGAAAATCGCAACTCAATATTAATAAGGTAGATGGATTAGTTTACAGTAACGAACAAGTCATAGAAGACGTTACTGAACATGTATTCAAACTGGCAGACAGCTCGGGCTTTGACCCTACTGAAAGTTTTGGACTTCCTGATGCGGTTACGGACAGCGCTGATATATTGGGGCTTACCTTAACCGAAAAACTTAAACAGGAAATCATTCAAACGATTTTGAATGATAGTTAACAGGATAGAAGTTCTATTATGAATAATAGTTCTTGACAACTTCCCAGGGAAGGGGTATTATAGATACAGAAGCTAAGGAAAGCTGCAGGCTTAAAACGTCTACATAGAACTGGCAATGTTGCCTATAAATATTAGTAAACAGTAATATTCTAATGCAAATAATTATTGACAATACAGTCTGCTTATTGTATGTTATTATTTCAATTCTGAAACTTTTTAGGAGGTTATTTTATGAAAGTCGTGAAACCATCTCTCATAATATCTATTTTGTTTCTACTTTCACCCATAGCAAATTGTGAAAATGTAGATAAGACAAAACTTGTAGAATATCTACAAAAGGAAGGTCTACCACCTGTTGAATATGTTATTAGTAAATTTCAGAATCATGATATTGTTCTTCTCGGTGAAATTCACAGAGTTAAACATCAGGTTGAATTCGTTTCGGATTTAATTCCACATTTATACAAGAATGGTGTGTATAATCTCGCAATAGAATTTGCCAACTCAAGTCAACAATCACTTATACAAGATGTAATTCACTCAAAAATATTATTGAACGATAAATTATTTGCTGTTTTTCGGAATTCAACCAGTTATTGGTGCTACAAGCAATATGTTGACCTTGTAAGAAAATGCTGGGAGTTCAATAATAACTTACCTGATGATGCACGTAAGTTTAGAGTTATTGGACTAGATTTGGATATTGATTATGAGAAAAAATATTACGGTACTCCCGCTGAACAAGATAGTTTAAAAGATGCTGCTTACTTAAGAGATGAACATATGTTTAAAATTCTTAAGAAAGAAGTTCTTGATAAAAATGAGAAAGTTTTAGTTTATACCGGAAATATGCATGCAATTACAAAATTGATTCCTCCTAAAGTTACAGATGGTAAAGTATCAAAAACTGAAAAAAGAGTTCGTTTGGGAAATTATCTTTATCAAGAGTATCAAGATAAATTATTCTCGATATATTTTTATGCTCCCTTTATTTCATTAACAGACTTAAAACAAAATAATTTTGGCTTGATTGCTCCTTTTGATGGACAACTTGAAGAAGTTTTTAATTCCAACAATAACATAAAAGTAGGATTTGATATTAGTGGTAGTTCTCCATTTAGTAATTTAAAATGTGATAGTGCGGTTTATGAAATTATGAAATCTGATTGGTCTTTTGGTGATTTAGCTGATGGGTATATCTTTATGTATCCCATTCAAGATTGGCAACCGATTGATGTCGAAGATATTTATATAACAGAAACAAATTTCTTAGAAGTGCTTAAAAAACTTCCAAATCGTGATAAGTATGAAAGAAAAGTTCAAATTCTAAACTCACAAGTTAAGGAAGTTAATAAAATTATTAATTGGATTAAAAGTTCATGTGCACTTAATCATTAAAAAGTTTTGGTCAGAACTTTTTAGTGGTTCTGACATCTATTGGCGGAAATGCTAAAGATCTCCTCCCTACAAAAATACTTTCCCAATGTCATTCCAAATCAAGTTTGGAATGACATTGGGAAAGTACGGGATGAGATAGAGAGTGTGGAATGTCATGGCGAAAGTACCGGTTCCCTCAGAATTGTAATGATTTTGTCGGGTTATTATATCCACCTATCGGTGGCTTCGTGAACCCGACCTACTTTTGCTTATATCCACCTCCTATCGGTGGCTTTGTGAACCCGACCTACTTTTGCTACGAAATGAGTTGGATTTTGACCCCTTTATCATCTTCCAAGATACATGCCTCTTCACAAATTCCACATCCTGTGCAACTCTCATCGTTAATAACAGGTTTATTGAATTTCATATTGATAGCATCACGTTTTAACGGACAGATATCATAACAAGTCATACAACTTTGTCCGTTATGAGGCAGACATTTATCAGTAATAATTTTTGCCAAACCGATTTTTGAAAATTTATTGTCTTTAGGAAGAACAAGTGCATTACGTTGGCATACTTTCATACAGAGTAAATCATCACACATAATACATGCTTTTTCAGCCGGTACAATAATCGGCAGTTCTTTACCGGTTAATTCATCAGGACTAAACCTGATACAACTTACCGGACAAACCGAACGACAGTCACCGCATGATTCACATTTGTTTGCAAAATCATCAACTGCCCCGGGCGGATAAATCTCTTTTTTCGGATTAATTATTTTATCGGGCAGTTTTTTCTGGATAGATTCGGCGAATATACCACCAATCATTTGAAATGATTTTTTGAGAAATTTAGCTCTTGAAGTCATAGTTAGAATGTAATAAATCGGCGGGGTTTACACAACCCCGCCGATAATTTTTCAATCATTTAGGAACTTGCTTTACAAATTCATTTACGACTTTGAAATCATTAGCAGTTGCTGTTTCAGCGGCAGCAGGTATATGACATTGAATACAATTATGTCGCTCTGGATGAAGTGTTTGCGGGGCATCCTCTTCATCGGGATTATAATGACAATCCAAACAGATAGGACCGCCATTTTCAGATTGTTTTAAATCTTCACCGATTTCAATCGGATGTTCGGCAGGAATCATCGGCGGAGCTCCATACGATGCAACATTGTCTTGATTCACTAATTTAAGATTTAATTTCTGAGCATCTGTAAGCGGTGCGGTGCTTCTTTTTTCTTCTTGACAGGCAATCAAGAGAGAAAAAATTAATAATACGGTCATGAAAGCCATAAAATGTTTCATGAGAGATTCTCCTTCTTTATTTTTAAACTAATTTTTAATGCATCTTCAGGGCATATATCAATACAATTTAAACAATTTGTACACGAACTGTCTATAACCCAATTTGTATTCCCTTGTACGGGGTCAATAAGAACATTCGACGGCAAACAGACATCAAAACATTCATTGCACTTCGTACAAGCGACATGGTCAATTTTAATTTTCACCGGTGAATATTTTCCAAGCAGAGTATAAAAAGTACCAACCGGACAAGCGTATCGACACCACCATCCTTTACTGAAGAAAATATCTACGAGTAAAATCAAAACAATCAACCAAAGGGAACTGTTAAACAAAATTTGCCAATCATAATAACTGTCAGACATCAACGACGAAGAATATCCGCTGTTGACAATATCGACTGAACTCTCTAACTCTTTCCCAAATTGAGCCTGCGGTCTGTCTATACCCAAAGCAATGTTTTGGCTGATTATCCCTATGGGAGAAATCAATTCAAAAACAGGTTTTGACGTTATCACGCTCAAGAGTAAAAAGAGAGCAAACAGATAATACTTAAATGATGCTGACGGTTTCATATTATACAGAGCAAATTTTTTGTGTAATTTCAAGCTAAACTCTGACAACAAATAGATAGGACAAACCCATCCGCAAAAAACTCTTCCCCCAACGATAAAATAGAACCCGACCAAAATCAATGCACCAAAGATTACGGAAACATAGATTGTTTTTGCAGCCATCATAAAATCTATAGCTGCAAAAGGGTCTACCAATGAAACCCCAAACAACTCTCCCGAAATAAGAGTTCCTCGAAAGACAGACAGTTTCAACAATGGAGAAAGTAATAAAAGAATAATGCCGAATTGCACTATTCGCCTAAGTATTCTCCATTTGTTTTGAGCTATTTTATTCATGTCTGCTGCTCCCTTAGTAAAATATAATGAGCAGCTTTGTCCCCACGTTCTGTCGGCAGTACTTTGATAGCAGTTTTATCAAGCGGACAGGCATTCTCACAAATACCGCAGCCGGTGCAGAACTCTTTGTGAATAATCGGTTCAAAAACAGTATGTCTTTTGGTAATTGATTGTTCGTGCTTATCAAGAGTTATCGCTTTGTTGGTGAGTGGACATACTCGATAACAAATTTCACAACGGATTCCATTTAACGAAAGGCACGCTTCCCTGTCAGTAATAACCGCAGTACCCATATTTGATTTATTGACATCTTTCAAATCATGGTTTAAAGCAGTTGTCGGACAGGCAGCAATACAGGGAACATCGGCACACATCTGACAAGGGACATCACGGAAATCAATATACGGTGTTCCAATATTGATTCCATCTTCCAATGACCCCAGTTTCAGCGTGTCATAGGGACAATCCTGTATACACTTTCCACATCTGATACAAGCGGCTAAAAATTGATTTTCTTCTAATGCTCCGGGAGGTCGGAAATAATGTTTCTTGTTTTTCCCAAGCAGACTGACTAAAGAAAATCCACCGGTCAGACCAACAGCAGAAATTACAGCAGTTCGTTTTATAAAATCTCGTCGTTTCATATTCTTATACTGACTCTTTAAATCCAGATTTGTATAAAATGACATAACTTGAGCAGTCAGGAACCTTTCCTGACTGCGTTATCGTCGGGAAATTCGCCTAGGCGAACCGACGACGCATTGAGTTGTTTTTTCAACAAATCTTTCTTTAAAAAAATCAGTTTTTCTTATCATTTACTTTATGCTTTCTCAATTGTTACAGCACATTTTTTATAATCCGGCTCTTTAGAAATCGGATCATAACAATCAAGCGTTAACTGATTGACTAATCGGGTTTCATCAAAGAAAGGAATAAAGACCAATCCTTTTTGAGGAATAGTACGACCGTTTACATCGGCTGGAAAAACAACTTCTCCCCGACGTGATTTCACACGAACTAAATCACCCCGGCTAATACCCATACGTTTGGCATCATCAGGATTGATATTCACAACCGCTCTTGGAACTGCTCGGCGTAATTCCGGTACACGCATTGTCATAGAACCAGTATGCCAATGTTCAAGCACACGACCGGTACATAACCAAAACGGGTAATCGCTATTCGGTTCTTCTGCTGCCGGTTCATACGGAACAGCAAAAACAGTTGCACGATAATCATTTTTGGATGCTTTATAAAATGCTATACCATCTTTGAATGAACGTTCAGGATGATCTTTAATAAACTGGGCAGCATACGGGTCATACTTGGCATTGTAACGCCACTTAACTGAAACATAGTTATTAGGTTCGGTGTTTTCTATACCTGCCCACACATCGCTAAAATCCTTTTTGTCATTTTTAGCAACATACGGCCAGACAACGCCATGTTTTTCTTTCAAAACTTCATAAGGAGCAATATCTTTGGCACGTCCAACCGAAAATGAACGATATTCTTCCCAAAGGTCTTTATAAAATGTTTCATCATTAAAATTGTAAATTTTATCAGCAACGGTTGTGGTTGCATCAATTTTAAGACGTTTGGCAACTTCCATCATTTGCCAAATTTCATTTTTAGCTTTACCCGGCGAATTGACAATTTTGTTCCAATGCTGTGTTCTCCGTTCGGCATTACCAAAAGCACCTTCTTTTTCTACCCACATTGATGAAGGCAGGATAACATCGGCAACTTCAGTTGAACGAGTCGGATAAACATCAGAGACAATAATAAACACATCTCTCTCTTTGGCAGCCTTTGTAAACCTATTTAGATTAGGTAATGACTGAAAAGGATTACTTGCTTGCACCCATAGTAATTTGATTGAACCATTATCAATTGCTCTGAACATTTCAATCGTATGTTTACCGACTACGGGATTTATTTTCTCAATCGGAATTTTCCAAATATCAGCAGCAATCTTACGATGTGCTTCAACTTTTACAACCAAATCAGCAGGCAGACGATGTGCAAATGTGCCTACTTCACGAGCAGTACCGCATGCAGACGGTTGACCGGTAAGCGAGAAAGGACCCTGCCCCGGTTTGGAAATTTTACCTGTTAACAAGTGAATTGAATAGACAAGCTGATTTACCCAAGTACCGCGAGTATGTTGATTAAATCCCATAGTCCAGTAAGAAACAACTTTACGGTTCGGATCAGAAATCAATTTGGCAGCTTCTTCAAGTTTATCAACCGGTACACCGGAAATTTTTGATGCGTATTTGGCATCAAACTTTGAAACAAACTTTTTATATTCTTTAAAACTTATTTTGGTCATTTTGCCGGCTGTTTTTGGAATATCTGCTCCACCGTCTAAAAGACCATAACCAATATTGGTTTCACCTTTTTTGAATACTAAATTATCATTTACAAATTCTTTGTCATACAATTTGTTTTTAATAATATAGTGAATAAAATAATTGGCAATTGCTAAATCGGTTTGTGGTTTAAATTCTAAATACAAATCGGATTCTTCAGAGACGCGAGTGAACTGTGTACCTAAATCAACAATTTTCACTTTATCCGGATTCCTCATTTTTGTATCCATAATGCGAGAGAACAAAACCGGATGCATCTCTGCCATATTTGCTCCCCAGGTGAAGATCGTATCGGTATTTTCTATATCTTCATACGAACCCATCGGTTCATCAGATTGGAAAGTTCTCATAAAGGCAGCTACTGCCGATGCCATACACATCCGTGCATTCGGATCAAGATTGTTTGACCCAACACCATCTTTAGAGATAAACCCCAATCCCGCTTTCATAAACTTAAGAGCGACATACCCTTCAAAAATTGTCCATTGACCGGAACCAAACATTGAAACAGCATCAGAACCGTCACGCTTGAGGATTTCTTCAAATTTTGATGCGATAAGGTCAAGAGCTTCATTCCAAGAGGACTCTACCATTTTCCCATTTTTACGAATTAATGGTTTTGTGAGACGGTCTTTACCATATAATATTTTTGAGAGGAAATATCCTTTTACACAGTTTAATCCTTTGTTCGACCAACAATCGGGGTCACCTTTGGTAGCAACAATTTTGTCATCTTTTCGACCAACCATAACACCGCAGCCGGTACCGCAAAAACGGCAGACTGCTTTGTCCCATGTAATTCCAAGTTGATCAACATCTCCACCGAGTTTTTGACCTAAATTATCATCGGCTTGTTTTTTTCCACAGGAAGCAACCAGCGATGCAACCGCCAATGATGCCGCCGATGATTTTATAAAATCTCTACGATCCAAGGTACTCATTTTCCTTGTCTCCATTTCTTAAGATTGAGATAGATTTATTGTATATTATTATTTTCATTTTCAAAAAAGTGAGATATTATCTCGACACCGGAAACACCTTCAAGTGACCTGATGTCTTCACATAAACCAACAGCATATTCTGTTGATTCTGTTTCTAACACAACTGCCAATTTATTTTCAGCAGTTTCAATAATCTCCATTTGTGGAACCGAGGCAATTTTTTCTCTCACATGAGTAAAATTATCAGCATCGGCATGCACTAAAATGGAAGATACAACCTGATTTTCTTGTTTCATATTACCTCCTAAAGTATATTTAAACAAAGTAGTTTGGTATTAACTATGATGTCTACAAAAAAGATTACATTTGTTGACAATTTTGTGACATTTTTCACTTGCGTAATATCAAAAAATTGCTGTTCTTTCCCATTGACTTAAGTCAATGCTCACATAGCGAAATTGCTTAATTTGTATTGAGTTAGGAAAGAAGATATTTTTAATCTCCGAACCTCGGAAGACCCACGTGGTTGCCGAGGACTCTACGGCCGGAAGAGCAATTTTCCGACCTGCCCGGTTTGGCAAAGGAGACCCGAAAGGCGTACTTGTGTATGACCTCTGCCAACCGGCATGAGGTATTTTTTATGGCAAGAACTGACATACAGGCATTTAAGATCGGAAGAGCGTCGTGTAGGGAAAGAGTGTAGATCTCGGTGGTCGCCGTAT
>CALCCW010000267.1:0-9999 GCA_937900185.1 uncultured candidate division Zixibacteria bacterium
GATAAGTATCACTAAAGGAAGTAATATTAATTTTTCACGACTGTCTAAATCGAGCAGTTTTTTATTTTCTTCTTTGGTAACCTTGCCGTAGAAAACTCTTTGGTACATCCACAACATATAACATGCTGAGAGAATCACGCCAAGTGCCGCAAAGGCAGCATAATAATAATTTGCTTTAAACATTCCCAAAAGAATTAAAAACTCACCAACAAACCCATTTGTGAGCGGCAAACCTATTGATGAAAGTGTGACAATCATAAAGACAACAGAAAACAGAGGCATTACTTTGGCAATACCACCAAAATCTTCAATCATTCTTGTGTGTCTCCGTTCGTAAATCATACCAACAAGTAAAAACAAGGCACCGGTTGAAACACCATGGTTAATCATTTGTATTACTGCCCCCTCAAGTCCCTGCATGTTTAATGCAAAAATTCCAAGCATTATAAAACCCATGTGGGAAACCGATGAAAAAGCGACCAGTGATTTAATATCTTTTTGTACCATGGCAACTAAGGCACCATATATAATAGCAATAACTGAAAGAGTACAAATATACGGCAGATAGGCAATCGTTGCTTCGGGAAACATTGGTATACAGATTCTTATAAAACCGTAGGTACCCATTTTCAAAAGCACACCGGCAAGAATAACCGAACCGGCAGTTGGTGCCTGCACGTGAGCATCCGGCAGCCAAGTATGGAATGGGAATAAGGGAACTTTGATAGCAAATGCTAAAGCAAAAGCACCAAACAGCCAAAGTTGTTGTATATAACTGAGAGATAAAGTCGAAGTAAGTTTTAATAAATCAAATGAGAATTCACCGGTTATTTTTTGATATTCAAAGAGGACATACATAATACCAACAAGCATCAAAAGTGAACCTAACATGGTGAATAAGACAAACTTAATAGCAGCATACATTTTTCTTGGTCCGCCCCAAACACCAATAATAAAATACATCGGAATCAGCATCAACTCCCAGAATATGTAGAACAAGAATAAATCCAAGGCACAGAAAACACCAATCATTCCAACTTCTAAAAGAAGCATCGAAATAAAATATCCTTTGATTCCTGTCGTAATTGATTTCCAAGATGCAAGAATTGAAAGTACCGATAAAAGTGTTGTCAAAACAATGAGCAGCAATGAAATTCCATCAATTCCAAAATGATAATTTATACCAAACGATGAAATCCACGGAATATTTACATCAAACTGCATACCGCTGGCAAGCGGGTCAAATAGATAGTAAACCACAAAAGATAAAATCATAGTGATAACAGATATAATCAGTGCAAGACCTTTTATCGTTTCTGTTTTTTCTTTTGGTACAAACAGAAGCAGTAAAATTCCGATAGCAGGGAAAAATGTTGTTAACGTAAGAATTGAACTATCCATATATTTAACCTATCACCATATAAGCTATAATCACTATCACACCTGAAAGAAATATTGTCGCATAGGTACGAACTCTACCTGTTTGACCTTTTCGGGCAAATTCAGAAAAGTCAGCATACCACGATGCCGCCCCATTTATAAAACCGTCTATTATGACGACATCAAAAACTTTCCACAAAAACAGAGAGAAATATACAACCGGACGAATAATAACAGCTCCATACATTTCATCAACAAAATATTTATTTAACAGAAGATTTTTAAGAGAAGAGAATCTTTCAGCAAGTGATGTTGATATTTCAGTTTTCTTTTTATAAAGTAGATACGCAATAAAGATAGAAAACAGAACAAGCACAACAGAAGAAACCATAAGAGTCCATTCTATACCGACATCTCCCCCGGCAGAAGCAAGAGCATGCGAGACAGATTCATTTGCCGACGAAGCAATAACCGGATCAAGCCAATTTTCAAAATAATTGGTTCCACCTAAAATATGCGGAATACCAACCCATCCGCCAATAACTGAAAGAACTGCTAAAATCATAAGTGGAACTGTCATTGATTTTGGTGATTCATGAATATGCGATTTTACTTCTTTGCTCATTCTTTCTTTACCATAGAATGTTAAGAAAATCAAACGGAACATATAAAATGCAGTTAAAGCGGCAGTGACAACACCTATGACCCAAAAAATTGGAGAACCGTATTGTGATGAGAAAGATTTCCAAAGGATTTCATCTTTTGAGAAAAACCCGGAAAATCCCGGAATACCGGAGATAGCAAAAGTAGCGATAAACATGGTCATAAATGTAATCGGCATATACTTTTTCAAACCGCCCATGTAACGCATATCCTGTTCATCAGACATACCGTGAATAACAGAACCGGCTCCTAAAAATAAAAGAGCTTTAAAAAATGCGTGAGTCATTAGATGGAAAATCCCTGTAGTATAGGCGGCAACACCGCATGCCAAGAACATATATCCAAGTTGACTGACTGTTGAGTATGCCAGTACTCTTTTAATATCATTTTGAGCGAGCCCGATAGTGGCGGCAAAAAATGCTGTGGCAGCACCAACACAAGCAACAACAAACAGAGCATCCGGTGCCATTGAAAAGAGTACGTTTGTTCTGACCAACATATAAACCCCGGCAGTTACCATAGTAGCGGCATGAATCAATGCAGAAACCGGAGTAGGACCTTCCATAGCATCAGGAAGCCAAACATACAGAGGAATCTGTGCCGATTTTCCTGTTGCTCCAACAAAAAGAAGTAAACATGCTGCTGTTATTAAAGTACCTCCATAAACAAATACTTCCGGTGCTTTGGCAACAACATCTACAAAATTTAAAGAACCTACCTGCCAGAAGATTATAAACATACCGAGCAAAAATCCAAAATCACCAATACGGTTGACTATAAATGCTTTTTTACCTGCATCAGTTGCAGATTTTTTATGGAACCAAAACCCGATTAAAAGATATGAACAAAGACCTACCCCTTCCCAACCGACAAACATCAGAAGGAAATTGTCTGCCAAAACTAAAGTAAGCATTGAAAACATAAATAGGTTAAGATAGGTAAAGAATCTTGCAAAACTCTTATCGTGGCTCATATACCCAATTGAATAGATATGAATCAACAGCCCTACACCGGTCACAACTAAAATCATAATAGCAGAAAGCGGGTCAAGCATATATCCAAAACTTACTTCAAAATTGGTGCCTGATTTTATCCATGTAAATAAAGTTTGTTCGAGAATCCGAGCATCAGTTGCTAATTTTGTAAGTTCCAAAAATGAGAATAACGAAATAACAAAGGAAGCAAACACCGAACCGCATGCAATAACCCACACAACAGTTTTTGATAATTTTCCAAGAAATAATCCATTGAGAATAAATCCGATTAACGGCAGCAACGGAATCAAATATAGGTAATCAGCCATAATAAATTAAACCTTCAGACCTACCACTTTAATAAATTAAAGCGGTCGATATTAATAGTTTCCCTGTTACGATAGAGATTTATCACCATCCCTAACCCTACAGCAGCTTCAGCCGCTGCGACAGTTAGTATCAAAAACACAAATGCATGTCCATCCATAATATTTAACTTCAACGAAAAAGCAATCAAGACAAGATTGGCAGCATTAAGCATCAGTTCCACAGACATAAACAACATAATCAAATTACGTGAGATCAGAACGCCAATAGTTCCAATCGCAAAGAGAGCAACCGCAACAATAATATAAGCTGTGATAGAAAGTGCCATTAGCTTTGCACCTCATTTTTTTCAATTTTTATTTCGGGGGTATCATTATCATCCCGTTTAGACATCACCACCGCACCAACAATTGCTGCAAGCAGTAAAATAGATGTTAACTCAAACGGATAAAGATATTTTGTAAATAGTAATTTTGCGACTTCTTCAACAGAACCAAAATTTTGCAGTGATACTGAAAGAACTCCAACCTCAACCGTTCCCGATAAGAAGCCTGTTTTAATTATAAAAACGAGTTCAATAAATAAAATCAGACCGAATAAAAACTTAATTGATAATTTCACCGGTGAAGACTGTTTCCCTAAATCTTCAGAACCCCGCAAATTTAAAAGCATAATAACAAATAAGAATAAAACCATAATCGCACCGGAATAGACAATAATTAAAACAGCACCGACAAATAAAGCACCAAGTTGAACATATAAAACTGCCTGTGCCACCAAAGAGACTATCATCGACATAACTGCCAATACCGGATTTTTCAGGGTAATCATACAGGTTGCCCCTGATACCGCCAATAACGCGGAAACTATAAATATGATAAAATCAAGATTCATCTATTTATCTACCGTTCCATACACTTTGCGTGCTTTACGTAAAAGTTTTTTAAATGGGTTTTCTTTGCGAGGATGAGCAACCAGCATTTGGTCTTTTGTTTTGACAAATGAGTTAATATCAGCAGACGAAAACTCATACTCTTGTCCTAAAAATATTGCTTCTTCAGGACATGCTTCCTCACAAAAACCACAATATATACATCGAATTTGATTTATTTCATAAACTTTTGCAAACCGTTCGCCTTTTTCATTTTCATCCGGTTCCATATAGATACAATCAGAAGGACAGGCGGCAGCACATAACCCACAGCAGACACAACGTTCGGTACCATCATCATAGCGTTCCAAATAGTGCTGACCCTTATAACGGGGAGCCATCGGCTTTTTCTTTTTTGGATATTCTAATGTGACAGGTTTCTTAAACAAATGCTTTAGAGTTACAACAAACCCTAAGGGCATCTTAAAAAACACATTACCTATCGCTCTTAATATATCTTTCATTCTGCAGCCTAATTTATAAAATCACAACAAATGCTGTTATTAACGTATTTAACAAAGCGAGTGGGAAAAGAACCTTCCAGCCAAACGCCATTAACTGATCATATCTAAACCTTGGGAATGTTGCCCGCAGCCAAATATAGAAAAACATAAACAAGAATACTTTTATGACAAAATAAACAACCGACAACATCGGCAAACTATCTAAAAACGGTCCGTCCCAACCACCTAAGAACAGAGTCGTGCCAACCGCAGAGACCGCAATCATATTTGCATATTCTGCGATAAAAAACATTGAAAATTTCATAGAGGAATATTCGGTATGATACCCTGCTACTAATTCTGACTCTGCTTCCGGCATATCAAACGGTGCCCTGTTTGTTTCTGCAATAGCACAAGTTAAGAAGATTAAAAATCCTAACGGCTGACTGAATATAAACCAGTTCGGCAAGAAACTAAATGTTCCCCAAAGCGGACCTGTTTGTATTGTCACTAATTCACTTAATGAAAGAGTATTGGCAATAATAATAACTCCAATAATTGAAAGCCCGTATCCAACCTCATAGGAAATCATTTGAGCCGAAGATCGCACGGCACCCATCATGGAATATTTTGAACCTGATGACCAGCCTGCTAATACAATACCATAAATACCGAGCGATGTTACCGCAAAGACAAAAAGCACGCCGACATTGAGATCTGAAAGCACTAAAGCAACATCCCGACCAAAAAAGTTATTGTCTTTACCAAAAGGTACAACTGCAAAAGTTAAAAGAGCCGGTACAAATGAGATCATCGGAGCTAAAAGATATGTTAATTTTTCAACATTAGACGGTACAATTTCTTCTTTGAAAATCAATTTGACAGCATCGGCAATAGGCGTTAAAAGTCCAAAAGGTCCTGCAGTATTTGGTCCAATACGATGCTGCATGTGTCCGACAACTTTTCGTTCTAAGAGAGTCGAGTAGGCACAACCGGTTAAAACTGCCGCTACCACTACAATAACTTTTACTGTGGCAAATAAAATTATTTCAAACATCTATTCATCCACCTTACTTATTTTCACTCTATCGACCCGTCGTTTACGCATAAACAATGAAGTAACCGGCGAAGATTGGAAATTTCTCGGTACTAACAGCACATCAGAATCAAGCGATTCAGAGATTTTGACCGGTAAAATAATTTTTGAGACTTCAGATTCAACCCGAATAGAATCACCATTTTTCATATTATGTTTTGCAGCCAACTCTTCCGACATCATCAAATATGCTTCTGCTGTGAAATTGTTAAGCGATGGTGATTTTTCGGTAAGATAGCCGGCATGATGAGCATCATCAATAATAAAAATAGGAAAAGTATTATCATCGGCTGTTTCTTCTGTCTGTGACTTTACTTCTATAAAATCTTTCGGAATTGAAATAGTTGTATCAACAGCAAGACAATTAGTAATTTCTTTATCAATATCATCATTACCAAAATTTGTATTCTCAAGTTTTTCAGCAATCATGCGAATTATTTCAAACGCAGGTTTTACTTCGTCGTTTGGTTTGACCGCTTGTTTTGCTGACTGATTGACACCTTCTAAATTGATATAATCACCATCATATTCAGCCCATCCTGCAAGAGGCAGGACAACATCGGCAGCCTCGGTTGTTTCTGTTTCAAACAAATCACATACGACCAAAAAATCTAACTTTTCTAAACTTTCTTTGATAAATTCTTTATCAGGATAGAGCATCATTGGATTTGAACCAAAAACAAACAGTCCTTTTATTTCTTCTTTACGAATATGTGCCATCATGTTGTCGGTATTGCGAGGGTCAGATTCGGGATATTCGGAGAAGTTCTTTTTTAAAACTTCTTTAATAGGAGCAATCGGTTCCGGCAGCAGACCAAGTTTTTCGGCACCTTTGGAATTAGCATAACGAGCCAAAATTGAAATCTGACCTTTTGAACTGATACCAAATAGTTTATTCATATTCAGAAGTGCGGCGGAAATATTATCGCGAGATTTAGAACGGGTAACTATTTCGCCGATTAAGAATGTAATCTTTTTCCCGTCGACTATTGAACGTGCTAAAACTTTTAAATCATTTTCATCAAGTCCGCAAATAACAGCCGCATCTTTGAGTGTTGATGGAACAACATTCTTGAGGTATTCATTTGCCAAGGCAGAGTCTACTAAGTTTTCTTCAATAGCGGCAAGACAAAGTGCATTGACTGCTGATTCATCGGAACCCGGATTGTAAACATATTCGATATTAGCAACATCGGCAGATTTGACCGCATACGGCATAATTGAATATATTTTCGGATGAGTATAATTATATGCTTTGCGAATACGTAAATACTCATTTAGATGCTCATGAATCATATCAGACCCAAAGCTGATTATAACATCAGAATCGTCTATGGCTGAAATTGAGAAAGGCTGAGAACGCAAAACACCAAACGGAGACTCAGGATTGTTCGGAAGCATACGGTAATCACCGCGGAAATCGATATTGTTTGATTTGCAGACGGTACGAATAAACTTTGAAAAACTATACAAAGATCTGTTATCAAGCGATGGTGAGATTAACCCGCCGATACAGACCCGACCGACAGATTCTTTAATAGAATTATATTTTTTGGCAATATGTTCAAGAGCTTCATCCCATGATACTTTAACCTGTTTCCCGTCTTTTTTTATCAGAGGAGTTTGCAGGCGGTCAGGAGAATTTATAATTTGATAGCCATAACGAGTAATATCAGGGATCCAACCATTGTCAATAGAATTATTGGTTCGTGATGTTACTCTAAAAATCTTGTTTTGATGATCTTCTTTATAGAAATTTATATTTGAACCTGAAGATGTAAAATTACAGACTGATGGAATAGTTTTTGTCAGCCAAACTCTTATTTTATAACGCCAGTCAGAATTTGTTAAAGCACCAACAGGACAAATCTCAACTAAGTTTCCGGAAAATGGGTTACTTACTTCACCACCCGGAACGGCATCTATTTGGGTTATATTTCCACGTTCAAAAGCACCTAAATCATACTCACCAAACGCCTGTTTATTAGAGCGGACACATTTGTAACAGAGAATACATCTGTTTCTGTTGAGCATAATTTCGGGACCGATTTTTTTATCGTCAAATGTTGTGGTCATACCCTCATCTTTAAAACGATATTTTTTAAAATCAAATCGACTGTCATCAACACCATGAGCAAAAGTTAAGTTTTGTAAATCACATTCTCCGCCTTTGTCACACGTTGGACAATCAAGCGGATGATTTAATAAAATAAATTCAAGGATTGCTTTACGTCCCTGACGTACTTGGTCGGAATCTGTGTAAACAACCATGCCGTCCATAGCATCAAGCATACAGGACACCATCAGTTTCGGCATTTTTTCAACTTCGACATAACACATCCGACATGCCCCGACAGATTTTAACTGAGGGTGCCAACAAAACGTCGGTATATGGATACCAACATCTTTAGCTGCCTGTAAAACCGTACTGCCTTTTGGCACCGTCACAGACTGACCATCAATAGTAAATGTAACTGTCGGAACAGTAACATTCGGTTGATCTTTTTTCACAGCATCAGACATAATTTATTTAAACTCAAAGTTTGATTTTACCATACATTTTTTGTGGTCAATATGATATTGCCATTCATCATGAAATAATCTTAATGTAGACTGGATTGGCATGACGGCAGCATCGCCGAGCGGACAGATAGTTCTGCCCAGTATATTTCCACAAACTTCTTCAATTTTTTCTAAATCACCAGACTGACCCTGTCCCGCTTCAATACGGTTTATCATCTGTTCAAGCCATCCGGTACCTTCACGACAAGGAGTACATTTTCCGCATGATTCATGACGGAAGAAATGTATAAGTTTTTTTATCACCCATACAATACAGGTATTTTCATTAAAAACAATTATAGCACCGGAACCGAGCATAGAATCTTTTTCCTGAAGAGATTCATAGTCAAGAGCAACATCAATCATATCAGGAAGCAGCATAGGAGTTGAAGCTCCACCGGGGATAACACCTTTGAGCGGCACATCACCAAGCATACCACCACCATAGGCGGGGTCGTAAATCATATCTTTTAAATTAAAACCTAAAGGAACTTCATAATTGCCCGGACGGTTTACATGACCGGAAAGAGAAAATAGTTTTGTACCTTTTGATTTTTCGGTACCTAAGGATGCATACCAGTCAGCACCACGATTTATAATATGCGGAACAGCCGAAAGAGATTCAACATTATTCACAATAGTAGGACAAGCATAGAGACCTTCAATAGCAGGAAACGGCGGACGCATACGTGATTGACCCCGTTCACCTTCAATAGAATTCAGCAAAGCGGTTTCTTCACCGCAAATATAAGCACCACCGCCGGAGTGAACAATCATATCTAAATCGTAACCTGAACCGTAAATATTTTTACCAAGATGTCCTTTTTCATAAGCTTCTTTTACAGCGATTTCCATCTTTTCGATACAGTGCGTAAACTCACCGCGAATATATATGAAAGTCAAATGACATCCGATAGCATAGGAACCAATCGCCATACCTTCAATAATGGCATGAGGGTCACGCTCCATAATAACTCTGTCTTTACAAGTCCCCGGTTCGGATTCATCGGCATTGCAAACAAGATATCTTGGTTTGGGAGAATCTTTTGGTACAAAACTCCATTTGAGACCGGTCGGGAACCCTGCCCCGCCGCGACCGCGAAGACCTGATTTTTTTACTGTTTCGATTACATCTTCACGTGAAATGCCATCCAAAACTTTTTTCCATGCTTTGTATCCGCCACGGGAAACAAAGGTATCTACTTCACACTGTTTTGGGTCTTCTACATACTGAAACAGATGTAAATTTTCATCTTTGGCGGCGATATCCGCATTTGTGATTACGGGAGAGTAATGCATCAGTCTTTTTTCGCCTTTAATTCATCAATTAACAAGTCTAATTTTTCTTTATTCAGATTTTCATGAAAATCCAAATTTACCTGAATCATTGGAGCTGTCGCACAAGAGCCGAGACATTCAACAGCAATCAGTGAAAACATATTATCTTCAGTTGTTTCGCCAAGTTTAATATTTAATTTATTTTCAAGATGTTCTATGATGCCATCAGAACCTCGTAATGCACAAGATCGGAAGAGCGTCGTGTAGGGAAAGAGTGTAGATCTCGGTGGTCGCCGTATCATTAAAAAAAAAAAAAAAAATAAAATAATTAAAGAACGCAACAAC
>CALCCW010000268.1:0-6721 GCA_937900185.1 uncultured candidate division Zixibacteria bacterium
ATCGGCAACATGCCTCAGACTGTCTTCAATAAGCAGTAAAGAATCAACATAGCTTTTTATATAAGCTGTCATATTTCCCAAATCTTCCGCTTTGTTTTTGTAAGACTCAATAAACATTTTAAGCGAATCATTGGTCAGGTTATGTTCCTCAAGCAGTGAATCCCGAAAACAAATATACTCATTCGGCTCATTACGGTGTTTCATCGACCCTACCCATGCCTGTGCGGTGATAAGAGCATACCGTTTTTCATCGGCTTTCTCTTTGGCTGACTGCATATTTTGGTAATATGAGTTTCCGAAATACAATATTGCGATAAGTAAAAACGGTGCTATTCTTTTGAGCCAAATCAAAATAATTCCAACTTTCTGTTGCATTAATGCGTAAAACCGAATAAACTATATCACTTTTTGGTCATTGGTCAAAGTAATAATTTAGGTTAAATTATATGAATTTAGAATACCCTGTCAAACGTCGTAAAAGCCGTACAGTAAAAATTGGTGATGTTTTAATCGGAGGCGGATTTCCGATTGCCGTCCAGTCAATGACTACTGCCGACACCCGTGATGCCGAAACTGCAGCCTTGCAGATAAATGCTCTCTATGATTCAGGCTGTGATATTGTCAGAATTTCGGTGTTAAACCATGATGCCGGCGATAATCTGAAAAAAATCCGTCAACTTGTCGACCCATCCCGTCCGATTGTGGCAGATATTCATTTTCAATACAAACTTGCCCTAAAGGCTATTGAAGCAGGTTTTGACAAAATTCGTATTAATCCGGGAAACATTGGGGCTGAGTGGAAAGTTCGCGAAGTAACCACTGCTGCCAAAGATAAAGGTATCCCGATTCGTATAGGGGTCAACTCCGGGTCACTTCCTGAAGACATATTAAAAAAATACGGACATGATTCTCCTGACGCATTTGCCGAAACAGCTATGCGTGAGATTGCTGTGTTGGAATCTTTAAATTTTGAAGATATTGTTATCTCGGTAAAATCGACAAATACACAAACCGCTTTTTGGGCATACCAAATGGTTGCACAGAGGTGTGACTATCCCCTGCATTTGGGAATCACCGAGGCAGGTACGCTTGAGACAGGTACGATAAAATCATCGGTAGGTATCGGTGCAATGCTTATGACAGGTATTGGTGATACAATTAGAGTCTCGCTCACTGCCGACCCTATCAATGAAGCTCCTGTTGCTCATAAAATTTTAAAATCATGTAATCTTAAAGAAGACGGTATAGAAGTTATTGCCTGCCCTACCTGCGGACGGTGCCAGATAGATATGATTCCTTTGGCTGAATCTATTGAAAAAAAGACTGCTCACTTAAAGGCTAATTTAAAGGTTGCCGTTATGGGCTGTGCCGTGAACGGTCCCGGGGAAGCAAAAGCTGCCGATATAGGTATTGCAGGCGGTGACGGTATGGGGATGCTGATTAAAAAAGGTGAGATTATCGCACGGTTTAAAGAAGAAGAACTTGAAGAAAAACTTCTGTCTGAAATTGAATCAATGACCGGAGAAAAAATCGACAGATAAATTATTCTGTTCTTCTTTACATCTGCTTCTCAAACAGCTATTATTTAAAAGATGAAAAAACGATATTCTCGAGGGATTTATGTCTTTTAAAAATTTTGCACTCACTGTTCTTTGTGTTCTAATTTTTTCAACAAACTCACAAGCTGCTGTACAATTCACTTTTTCTCCTGAATTAGGTGTCATGGGAGGAACTACTGAATATGAATTAGATGTTATATTTAATGATACAACCAATAGTGGTATTGGTGTAAAACGCCGAATAACCTCTCTATTAGAATTTCCACTTGATGTAACAATTGGCGGAATATCAGGAGAAATACACCCTATGGAAGACCAAACGAGATGGTCTATCGGGTTAAAATTTCTCACAAATCTAAACAACCCAAGTGAAAAAATGATTGACACAGACTGGGATGAGATGAAAACAATTTTTCCATATACAAAATGGAGTGAAACTAATTCAAATGCCGAAATAGATTTGACTATATTAGATGCGGAATTTCGGTTTCGAATAGTTCAAAAAAAATCTATGGATATTTCGATTTTGGCAGGCGGTCGGTACCAAAGAATCTATCAAGAAGCTATTGGTCTTGACGGTTGGCAGCGAAAATTTAATGTAGATTCAAATTTATATGATCCTTCTTTTGATTTTTCCTATTTCCAAGATACTGTCGTTGGAACGTATGAGATAAAACTAAAACAATTTAAAGTCGGAATACAAAGTGAAATATATTTATCGAGTCTTTTTACCTCACAATTAAAAATTGCATTTGCTCCTGTTTTTTTTGATGATAAAGATGACCATGTATTGAGAAATAAACTAAGTACAGCCAGTGGTGACGGTAAAGGAATTATCACCGGATTTAATCTCCGATATCATAATTCTTATGGTATACTTTCATATGTTCAATTAAATGCGACATATAATTATCTTACCGCCAACAGCAGTCAAACTCAATGGTGGTATGACGATGAAGTTCATACTGACCCAAATAGTCAAGAAGTTATTATTGATATTGAAAAAAATACCATTATCTCAGGCATCCCGCATACTATTAGAAGCACACAATATGGAGTAAGTGTGCAATTCGGATTTGAGCTCTAAATGAAAAAATTCTATGAGGGAAATATGAAGCTAAAAAAAATTACATTCATGATTTTATTCATCTTAGTCTGTTTTACAAATACACAGGCATCACTACAATTCACTCTCACCCCTGAAGTAGGTTTAATAGATGGTTACACAGAATATGAAATGGACTATTATTTCAAGTTCTTAAATTATATAACAGGAGAACCAGTACCAACAGTTTGGAGAATCAATTCACTCTTAGAATTCCCCCTCGACGCATCAATAGGAGGCATTTCAGGAAAGTTACAATCGGATTATGATCCAAATCGATGGAGTGTGTATCTGAAATATCTTACAACTTTTACAGACCCAAGTGATAAAATGCAAGACTCCGACGGGGAAGGATTCTCAACCTTGTTTCCCTATACTCAAATTAGTTATACCGAATCTGATGCGAAAATGAATTTGGATATTTTTGAAGCTGGTTTTCAATATCGATTTATGAATAAAAAACAATTTGATGTATCTTTTACTTTTGAATTTAGATACCAACAAATATATCAAGAACTAATCGGTTATGATGGCTGGTATCGTCCTTTTGACACTGCTCAATTAGAATATTTTGATTCAACAAAAGCTATTTCGGGTGCCGCAGATACTGTTGGTATATCCTATAAATTACAAATGGAACAAATTGCATTTGGGTTCCAAAGTAATATTTTTATAACTGCTAAGTTTACAATTCAAATTAAGTCAGCATTTGCCCCTATTGTTTATAATGATACCGATGACCATAAATTAAGATTCAAGCGAAGTACATCAAATGGATTTGGAATGGGGTTTAAAGGTGGGTTTAATATTCGATATGAATTACCTTATTTGCATCTATCCTTTATACAGCTGAGTTCTTCTCTTAATACTTACTCTGCTAAAAACACCCAAGCACAAATTTGGTATGAACATGAAACAGGTATTGACCCTGAGACACAAAGGTCTATTATACTTGTTCCCGAAGGCACTGCTATAGGAAACATCCCTCATGATATTAGAGGAAAATCATATACAATAAATATTGAATTAGGAATACAATTTTAATGGCAACTGAGTTTACCGAAACGGTCATTGCTTTGCTCAAAAAAATCCCAATGGGTAAAGTCGCCACCTACGGACAGATTGCGGCTCTTGCCGGGTCACCAAGAGCTGCACGACAGGTTGTACGGATTCTGCACTCATCCTCTAAAAAATATAACCTCCCTTGGCATCGGGTTATCAATTCTCAGGGAAAAATATCACTTAAGCCAAACCAAGGATATGAGATTCAAAAAGCTCTTTTGGTCAAAGAAAAGGTAAAATTTTCCCTTTCAGAGCAAATTAATTTAAACAAGTATCAATGGACAGGATAGTTTTTGCCCTCAACTCTTTGTCCGTCATTTAGTTACAATAAAATCATAAATTTAAGTATTTTCATGAATTTTCTTGACATTTTTGAAAAATATGTGACCTTTACACGCCGATAAAGATATAAGTAATATGAATAGGATTGAAATGAAAAATATGTACAAATATATAATTGTCTTCGCAAGTCTAACCATTTTGGGATGTTCCGATACGAGTAATTCAACCCAAGAAATGACTACTGAGTTTGACTCAATCAATCTGCCTGATTCTGAATTGAGAGTTGCTCAAATCAAATTCTTTAAAAAAGGTGAGATTACTTCTGAAATTCTAGCTGAAAAAGTTGTCAAATTTGATGCTGAAGATTCCATGCTTGCCTATGTGCTTGATATAAAAATGCTGGACTCACTTGGAAATACTACCACCACAATCAAAGGTGATTCGGGAATTATCAAAGAAGTGCAAGGGGCTGTGAAAATATACGGACATGTTGTTGTTATTACTCATGACTCCACAAAACTTGAAACAGAATATCTCTGGTGGAATTCGTATACAAACCGTATCAAAAGTGACGCATTTGTTCGCATTACCAAACATGGTGATATTATTTCAGGATGGGGACTTGATGCGGATAATAAATTGAACAGTTTTAAAATCCTGAATCAGGTATCAGGTGAAGTAGCCGACCCTGAAAAATTAGAGACTAAATAGAAATCTTACGTACTTTTTAACATATTACATTACTTTTTGATTGTTTGCCGCTCATAATTTTTATTGCTACTTTTAATTACATCATCAAGGACACATCGGTCTTGACAGGTTAACCTAATTGCATAAAGCTGTCATATAAAGCAGGGTTAACGTATGTTTATTTAAATAGTTCGTGTAAAATTATCTTATCATCAACTTGCATCTTTCTATCAAACAGTTATATTTTTTTATGAATAAATATTTTGATTTCTCTCCAAAACAGATAAAATTTCTTTTATTTTTAGCAGTAAGTGCATTACTATTAGGCTCTGTTCAGTTCATACGACAATTTACCACCCCAACACAAAACTCGCCAAACTTTGAAGTACATATTGGAGACAACGAAACAAAACTAACCGGGATTTTTATACTTGACCCCAACAATGCTCCCGCGGATTCTTTGGAACTTCTTCCTGGTATCGGCAAAGTATTAGCAGATAGAATAGTCGTTTTCAGACAGCATACCCGTTTTAATAAAGAGATTGATATTACCGATGTAAAAGGTATCGGTCCAAAACTATATGAAAAAATCAAACCGTATTTACAGGTAAAACATTGAATAATAACAGTATCACAATCGGTATAGATAACCGTGACGGAACATATTTTGTCGCTCGGGTAGATCAAACCAAAGGACGCCCGGATATTAAAGCTCTTATACGATTTGATGAGGAACATTTTAACGGACACCATCTACTTGAAGGGAACCGAATTGTTGTTTCTATACCCGACAACCAAATAATGATAAAATATGTGCGGCTTCCAAGTTTTGATAATGCCGATTTAAAAGTCAGGTTTGAACTCGAAACAGCCTTAGGAGAAACTCCCGAAAATTATTTATTTGATATCATACCTACCAAACTTGACAACTACTATTTGGGATTGACAGTTCGCAAAGCACTTACTCATACACTCATTAAACCATTTGTCCAACAAAATGGAGATATCAATTTTTCAACCGGAGGAACTATGCGTGCGGCGGCTTTAGCTCGCGGATTTTTAACGTATTGTCAACAATCCGGCGGGGAGTTTGGGGCTATTGTTGATTTTGGAAACCGGACAGCATCAATCGCTTTTTACTACAAACAGCAGATTGTGGATCTGTGTGGATTACCTTTGGAGACAAACTATTTCAACGACACTGATGCATATCAAAAAGTCATAATTGAACTCAAGACACTTCTTAATTTTAAACTTGCAGCTTTACAGGAAAATGGTATTTCTATCCCCCTTTCAAAAATATTTGTAATTAGCGAATTTCTTGATGAAAAAATGATAGAAACCTTACAAAAAAATCTAAAAATTGAAATAGCTCGCCCGGAAATCCATACCGGATTTATCTCAGAGCAAAACAAAAACCATGAAATACCTTTAGATAAATATCTGGTCGCTTTGGGGTTGACAGTTATTTAACCTTGATTTCTGTTTTTTTTCTCCTATTTTATCATCCAAACAGAAAGTATATGATGGCAAAAAAACAAATACGAAGAGCAATATACCCGGGTACTTTTGATCCGGTTACAAATGGACATATCTCTCTTATAGAGCGGTCTGCCTGTTTGTTTGATGAATTGATTGTTGCCGTCTCTCTGAATGCCGGGAAAAATCCTTTTTTTGACTTTGAAGAACGGATTCATTTGATGACTGAAGTGGTAAAGAAATTAGATGATATTTCAAAAATCAAAGTTGTCGGGTTTGATGGTCTCTTAGCGAAGTTTGCATCTGACATGCAGGCGAAAGCTATTATCCGGGGACTTCGGGCTGTTTCTGATTTTGAATTTGAATTTCAAATGGCTCTCATGAATAGAAAACTTGCCCATGATATTGAAACTGTTTTTTTAATGCCGTCTCTTTCATGGGTGTACCTTTCAGATCGGAAGAGCGTCGTGTAGGGCAAGAGTGTAGATCTCGGCGGTCGCCGTATCATTAAAAAAAAAAACAAAAATCAAGAACTTACTGCTCA
>CALCCW010000269.1:0-8146 GCA_937900185.1 uncultured candidate division Zixibacteria bacterium
TGTGTGCGTTAAGAAGAAGAAGGCAGACGAGAGTAAGCAGGGGGGGGGGTGGGGTGGTGGGGGGGGTGGGGGTGGGGGTGTTTTTTTTTTTTTCAAGCAGAAGACGGCATACGAGATATATCAGTGTGACTGGAGTTCAGACGTGTGCTCTTCCGATCTCTGATCCAAACAATAATCTTGATTCGGTACAACTTATTTCATCAACAGGAACTTTAAACAGCTCAACTAATGAGATCTGTTTTACTCCAACAGCAACTGACGGACAAAGCTACCGCTTTATTCTTCGTGCGGTTGATAATTGCGGATCTGAGGATTTTGATACCGTAAATGTTGTCGTGGACTATAACAATACACCAACACTTGATGTACCTTCAAGTTTTGTAGTTTATCAAGATGAACCGGGAGAAGTATGTTTTGATATTAACTCTGCCGATATTGATAGTAATCTTGCGAATGTAACGGTCTCATCAATAGGTTCATATAATCAGTCAACAGACCAGATTTGTTTTGTTGCCGATACATCCGGTGAATACTGTTTCACAGTAACTGCCACAGATGATTGCGGGAAATTTACTTCTAAAAATATTTGTATTACTATTCAAATTGATGAGTGTTTCCTAATCCAAATTGAAAAAACTCACGCTTCTTTACAAGGTCAATATGAAACAGTAAAAATCTATTACGATGGTTCTACTAAAGAGATTGGTGGATTTGATATCTCCTTAGGATATGACCAGTCTGCTTTAACTGTTGGCGATGTTCGTCCGGGTGAACTCTTTACCGATTGTGGATGGGAATATTTCACCTATAGATTTGGTCCCGATGGAATTTGTAATACCGGTTGTCCTTCAGGAATCTTACGAATATTCGGTATTGCCGAAACTAATAATGGCGGGTATCATCCTGACTGCTTCCTTACCTCGGTTGTTGGTGATATGATTCAAGTTGATTTCTTTGTTTCAAATGACAGAACGCTTGAGTGTCAATATATTCCTATAAAGTTCTTCTGGTTTGACTGCGGTGATAATACTCTTTCTTCAAAATTAGGTGATACTCTTTGGATGTCACGTGATGTATATGGATATGAAGGTGATGTTATGACTGACAACTCGTATGGCTTCCCGGGTTACTATGGTGCTCATGATTCCTGTATGGTTGGCGGCGGCGAACCGGGTAAGATGCCTATCAGGTGTGTTGATTTTACAAACGGCGGAATTGATATTGTCTGTGCCGATTCTATTGATGCGGTCGGCGATATAAACCTCAATGAAATTCCGTATGAAATTGCCGATGCCGTTCTGTACTCAAATTACTTTGTATACGGTCTTTCGGTATTTACTGTTAATGTCGATGGGCAGGTTGCTGCCTCTGATGTAAACAAAGATGGGTTGACACTCTCTGTTGCTGATTTAGTTTATTTAATCAGAGTGATTGTTGGCGATGCGTCACCTTATGCCAAACTAAGCCCTCAAGATGAACAAGAAGCTGAGTTTACAATTCAAAATGATGAACTTCTGATTACTGCCGCCGATGATGAGATTGGTGCGGTGTCACTATTAATTGAAGGGGATGCCAAACCGACACTCATTGGTGATGCGGTAAATATGACTATTCAGTATAATTTTGACGGTGAATTTACGAAAGTTATCATTTATTCTCTTGACGGCAAAGCAAATTTATCAAAAGGACAAATTCTGAAACTTAACGGTAATACCAAAATAACTGAAATTGATGTAGGTAGTCAAAGCGGGTATGTGATGGCTGCCAAATTAAATACCCTGCCGGACAGTTTTGAACTGATGCAAAATTATCCGAATCCGTTTAACCCGACAACCATAATTAATTTTGGACTGCCTGTAGATTCCAAATGGGAATTGGTGGTTTATAATATCTTAGGACAGGTTGTCAAAACGTTTGAGGATGATTCCGAAGCAGGATTTATCGAGATAGAGTGGGATGCCTCTAAGTATGCCTCCGGGGTGTATTTCTATCGTCTGAGGGCTGGAGATTTTAGCAACACCAAAAAAATGGTTTTGTTGAAATAAGTTTTCTCTTCAGTAACTCCAAAAAACAAAAGACCCGCTTCTACAGTGGGTCTTTTGTTATATAGTCTTATTGGAAAGTTAAACTAACTGTCGTTATCTTATCTAATTTGTAAAGTATTGTAGTATTGTAGGGCGGAACTCTTTAGCAGTTCCGCCAATTTTGTCACACTTCCACCTCTTTTCTCCGGCTATGTCGGAGTCCAGAACAGCAACAAAATGGCTGTTATAAGCAGGTCGGCGTTCCTATTCAAAAAAAATATAATTGTGAGAAACCCGACAATTTTGTATGTATGATTTTAACAAATTTAGATACTATCTTGTAGGTCAGGTCTTTCCGAGACCTGACAAAACCGATGGGTCAAGCCCTCTGCGGTCTTGATCTTATATCTGACGAATTACTTGTTGCATCAGCAGTAATAAGTAGGGCGGAACTCTTTAGTCTTGTAGGTCAGGTCTTTCCGAGACCTGACAAAACCGATGGGTCAAGCCCTCTGCGGTCTTGACTTTATATCTGACATCAAAAACAAACACAATATAATTTTATTGAATACTCTACTTACTGTGTAAATTTACTATCGTCGCTCCCCATCCTCCGCCGGAACCGCCCTCCTGATAAAACTCTTTCACCGATGTATGCTCTTTTAAAACTGCTTGTACAATATCCCGTTTGACACCAATTCCCTTGCCATGTACAATACGGAGCTTGTAGATTTTCTTTTCAAGACAGACTCGTATATATTCAAGCAGCACATCTTTTGTATCTTTGGGAGTAAAATGATGCAAGTCGAGTGTACCGTCTATCGGATACTCATGCGGTTGATTGTTGTCTTCATTCATTGTTTTTCATTTATCTTTTTTAATCGTCTTCTCCGTCAATTATACAAAAACTTTACACAACATGCACAAATTTATAATTCGCTTTATTATTGAAAGAATAATTATCTTGAGGATAAATATATATGCACAAAAACACTACAATAAATATTACCCAAAATGGCTTTAAGCCATTTTTTAAGACAAAGCCATTTCGCCGTAACCCTCCAAGTCTGTTATGTTTACGCCGAAAAATAGCATGAAAAAACGGCTTAAAAAAGATGTTTTATTTGCGAAACAAACCCATTTTTAAAAATGTAGCGACAGGGCATTGCCCTGCCTTAGAGGAACAGGCATGCCAGTTCCCTACAAAACAAAGTCATGCTGTGTCCGCCGAGGCGGAAAGTATGCTCATCCTGTTTTTGATGTTTTTATAATTGTCATTTCCCCTTTGTTAAGAGTCGGTTAAGGAGTGTTAAAAAAAACGCTATTTCAAAAAACGAACCCATTTTGCTGTAAGTGATAGAATGTTATGTGATTATAAGGAAAAAGTAGAAAGGTATAACTTTAATATTTTAAACTCAGCTCACATGGTTTTTCGGCTGCACCATGACAGATTTTTCCCGTTCAACAGTGACCAGTCCGGCTTTTGCCTTGCGGGGTTTACGAACATATTTCCTTTGAGTGTAAATAACCGGTACCATTGAATCGTTTCTCGCCTTAGAATGAAAGGCTGCAATAGCAGCGGTCTCTTCTATTTCTAATACAGATGGTTCAAAATTTTTATTCGGATATTTCATCACAACATGCGACCCGGGGCATTGCTGAGCATGAAACCAAAGCTCGTACGGCTTACAAAATTCAAATGTTGTCCGATCATTGTCGGCACCGTCGCGACCAATGTAAATTGTCAACCCGGTAGAAAGCTGATGCTCTCGATAGGGAAGACGCTCGACCAAGACAGCTTTGCTATGTTCACGAGGAAGAAACGATGCAATCTCGGATGCATATTTTTCTTTTGCATTCTGAAATTGAATCTCAAGTTCTGCCTGAATCTGTTGGACTTGTGTCAGTTCTCCGTTTGTAATATCTAACCGTCTTTTAAGAAGCTCTAACCCTTCACGTCCTTTGCGGTGTTTCTTAAAGTATCGTTTAGCGTTTTCATTGGGGGAAAGAGTTTTATCAAGTGCTATTGTTATTTTGGATTCATTTGAGTTGTAAATATTTTTTACTGTTACCGACTCCATCCCTTTTTTTATTTGGGCAAAATTTATCTGCAAAAGCTCTCCATACAATTTGTATGTTTCATACTCAGATGCTTTTTTGATATCCTCTTGAATGTTTATGATTCGTTTTTGTAATTTTTTTATCTGCTTTTTTACCGCAGTTGTATAGATTTTTTCTTCATCAACAGTTTTGACTGAACTGTTTTTTCGTTCAGTAACACTCATCGATGCAAGCGAAAGCGTTTTAAATTTTTCAGGCTGGGAATCAACCGATGATAATTTAAATGGATATGCTTCATACATTCCTTTGACCTGATAGAGATATCCTTTGTCAAATTGTTCAAATAATACTACCAAATCTTCTATACCGGTTATTATTTGCTGGGCAATCGTTTTATCAACCTGAGAGACAGGGAGAGGAGCAAGTCCTATTCGTTTTTGAAGTTCTATTGCAAGGGTAATATTAAAACCAAGCATATATCTGTCTAAAAAAAAGGTCAGTGCTAAATCTTCTTTTTTACGGCATAACTCTAAAAATGAATCAACAGTCAAATTGATTGGACTTAATCTGTCTGGTAAAGGACTTGTTTTATACAGTTCATTTTTACCAATCTCTTTTTTGCGAAGGGTCGCTTCTTTTTCCATTTTGTCATTTATGAACCATAAATTACCATTTGGACCAAGTGCCTCAAAAACCAAATATTTGGTTTTGTCATTATGTGAGAGTCTGATTTGAATAATTCTGTCAAATTCAAGTTGTTCAATTTTTTCGATGACGGCACCATCTAATGAAAATATCGGCCACGGTTTTTCACGAGTACTCAGATTTATCTTTGAGGGTGGTATCAGATAGATTCCGCTTTTGGTCGGATGATAGACAAATGAAAGGGCTAAACGGCTTTTGTTTTTACATATAATATATGCCGAACGTTCTTTTTTATAGAACTCGGTTGAGATAATTTTGGCTCCCAAAATCTCTTTATTGAGTTCCTGTACTAAGGTATGAATGTGAAATGATGTTTGCATGGCGATAATATATAGAATTTAAACAGAAATAAAAATAAAACATTTTTGATTTATAATGAACATTTATAGCATTCGGTCGTATATAAAGAGCAGCCTTTATGGTGGGATGTAAAGGGATTTTACAGATTTATTATTGTAAGACGGTGATGCATGGATGTGTCACCGTTTTCGCTTTTTGCATTGGAAATGCAGTCATTGCGAACGACCGGAGGGAGTGAGGCAATCTAATCTTTTATAATTTCTTAATAGATCAAAACTGATGATTATTTCATAAGCGAAAATATTAAACCAATAAAACCTAAAACAAAAGAACTAATTGCAATAGTATAATCTCTTTTGCTAGAAAGTTGAGAATATGTATGATTGTAATTTTCATCGATTAATACCATATTTGTCCGTAGATGATTTATTTTATTAATCAATGTGATTTGGTAATGAAAAAATATTGTACTTTGATCTGAAGATTGGGGTATTTTATAAATAGGATTCAATATAAAAGAATCAGCTCTTTTATTAAATTCTAACCACTTTTTTTGGAATTCAGATAATTTAATTCCAATTGTATTTACATACAAGTTAATATGAGTCTTATGATATAGTAATGGTATTTTTGTACTATGAATTTCCTTATTAATTTCATTCCAAATAGACATTAATTCATTATAACCTTTAATAATATTTGACAATTCTGGATTATCTTCAGGATTTATTGCTATTTTCAATTTTTCCTCCAATTTAAAAAAAATATGTGATAATTAGATGAGTTATCGTTAAGGCGGAACTGCTAAAGAGTTCCGCCCTACGAATTATAATTTTAAAATAATACCCCTACACCATGTCTTCCGGTCTGACTTTTTCGTCGAACTCTTTAGCTGTTAAAAGACCCAATGCAACTGCTGCTTCTTTGAGCGTTGTACCTTCTTTGTGGGCTTTTTTAGCAATCTTGGCAGCATTGTCATACCCGACATGAGGGTTTAAGGCAGTCACAAGCATGAGCGAATTGTTTAAGAAGTTTTTAATATTTTCATAGTGCGGCTCGATACCAACAGCACAATTATTATTAAACATCTCACATGAGTCCGAAATTAAGCGAATCGACTGAAGCAGATTATAAATCATAACCGGTTTAAAAACATTCAGCTCAAAATGTCCGGTTGCTCCGCCAATATTCACAGCAACATCATTGCCCATAACTTGAGCACAAACCATAGTCATTGCTTCCGGTTGAGTCGGGTTTACTTTCCCCGGCATAATTGATGACCCCGGTTCGTTAGCAGGTATAATAATCTCGCCAATACCGCAGCGAGGACCTGATGCCAAGAGTCTGATATCAGAGGCAATTTTCATAAGTGAACAGGCAAGCGTCTTCATCACACCCGATGCTTCCACAATCGCATCATGTGCCGCTAACGCTTCAAATTTGTTTGGAGCAGAGACAAACTTTTTACCGGTAAGTTCAGCAATCTTGGCAGCAGCTTTGAGAGCGAATTTAGGATGAGTATTCAAACCTGTTCCTACAGCAGTGCCGCCTAAAGCAAGTGGGTAGAGCCTTGTCAGGCATGAGTCAATTCTATCCAGCCCGTTTGTCAACTGAGCAACATAACCTGAGAACTCTTGTCCGAGTGTAAGGGGGACAGCATCCATAAGATGTGTTCGTCCGATTTTGATAACATCGTTAAATTTTTCAGATTTATCTTTAAGAGTATCACGAAGTAGGGTAATCATTGGAATCAATCGTCTGTGAATTTCCTCAACAGCGGCGATATGCATAGCAGTCGGGAAGGTATCATTTGATGACTGTGCTTTATTAACATCATCATTTGGATGTACCGGTTTTTTAGAACCGAGAGTACCGCCTGCTATTTCAATAGCACGATTTGAGATTACCTCGTTAACATTCATGTTTGTCTGAGTACCGGAACCGGTCTGCCAAATGACAAGCGGGAAATGGTCAGCAAGTTTTCCGTCGATGACTTCATCGGATGCCTTCACAATCAGCTCGCCTTTTTCTTTGTCAAGAATTCCAAGTTCCATATTGACCAATGCGGCAGATTTTTTCAAAATACCAAATGCACGAATCAACTCAGTCGGCATAGTTTCCCCGCCGATTTGAAAATTCATTTTTGAGCGGGCAGTTTGAGCACCATAATATTTATCAACCGGTACTTCAATTTCACCCATTGAGTCAGTTTCTTTTCTATATTCCATTGTAACCTCCAAAGGTTATTTATTGGTAACTTTGCGATTTTTTTCACTAGGTCAAATATAGTATAATAGTCAGACCGTGCAAGAGAGAAATAACACTTTTTAGTATGCTTCAATTGATCAAGATGATGCAGCTGTAAAACTATACATTCTTGACTTTTTAGAGAGAGTAGTCTATTAATAAAATGTTATACCATAACCGATTTGTAATAAAAGTGATAGTAAATTCTTGACTTATAAAATAAAATAGTCTATAATTATTATGCAGAATCAAAACATTATATATATAAAATATAAGATAATATGGGATTTTACGTACAATAAGATTTAGTATAATAAAAAAAATACCATACTTTGTCTTAGTATGGATAACTTTAATTAGTGGAGATACTGATGACCAAAACAAACACATTTTTTCTAATTCTGCTTACTATAGCAGTAATGAGTATTATAGGATGTGCTGCAATCATCCATGGCTCAAAACAGGATATAAGTTTTCAATCTACACCATCAGGAGCAACTATAGAAGTATTTGATGGGACGAATTTTAGTTATGGTGTATGTGAAACGCCTTGTACCATGCAATTAAAACGCAAGAAAAGTTATAAAGCTGTTTTTTCAAAACCGGGGTATGAAAAAGCGGAAATGATTATTGAAAATGGTACATCAGGTTGGATTTGGGGTAATCTCTTCTTAGATCGGAAGAGCGTCGTGTAGGGAAAGAGTGTAGATCTCGGTGGTCGCCGTATCATTAAAAAAAAAACAAAAGAATACATACTCAAAAATAATCAATATTTTTACACAATACACAAGTATTCGACACGAGCTCCT
>CALCCW010000270.1:0-8156 GCA_937900185.1 uncultured candidate division Zixibacteria bacterium
TTATACTGAAGTAGTACATGACTACTTATGTGATTTTTAATATTTTCTTTTTTTAATATTTTATTTATTTTATTTTTTTTTTTTTTCAAGCAGAAGACGGCATACGAGATATATCAGTGTGACTGGAGTTCAGACGTGTGCTCTTCCGATCTAAGATACTGCAATCAAAGAAGATATGTCTGTTGGTCGTTCTGCCGAACAAAAAGAGGAGCCGATAGTTAGTTCTGATGAAATTAAAAAAGATGCCAAACAAGAAGTCTCATTAGCAACTAAACAGATAGCTAAAAATTTATCAACCAAACCGCAAACAGCTCCCAAACCTCAACATATAAAGAAATCAGATAAAGTTTTACTTGAAAAAAATGAAATAAAAATCAAAAAAACATTTTCAACCAACGAACAACCGTCTTCTAACAAAGAAAATATAAGTAAAACAGCAGAAATGTCTCCTGATAAAGAACCTCAGCCTAAATATGGTGCCGATATAGGGAAAGTAATTATAAAGAGGAGGACAGCATCTAAAGAAGGTTTGGAAAAATCAAAAACTAAAGATAAATTAAAAACATCTTCAAGTTTATCAGTATTGACACAAGAATCTCAAAAAGGAATTTCTCGAAATTTAATAATACTTGAAAATACAGATAAAACTGAAATAAATTATTGGCGAAGAAAAGTGTCTACATGTACTGCTCAGCTACAAAATCAGCAGAAGAAAAAAGTTCAGTATATGAAAAAAAGTGATAAATCAGAAAAGTCTTTTTCCGGAATTTCTTTAATAGATAAAGAGTTTATTTATCGTCAACTGTTTGAAGCATACTATAAAATAGCGGTAATGACTGCTGATACAACCGAAGAAAAACAGGCTGTACAATTTTTGAAAGAAAACGCGGATTCTCTGCATAACAGTAAGTCAGCACAAGCCCTGCATTTTTTAGAACAGTACAAAATTGAAAAAAACAGACAGAAATCGTCAAAACATAAAACAGAAGAATAATAAAACCTTTTTGAAAATCTATCGTATATAATTTTAAGGATAGAAGACTCTGAAAGGAGATAATAAATGGAAAAGAAACTAAAAAAGTCTCGTACAAATAAAGTTATTGGTGGTGTCTGCGGCGGTATAGGTGAATATTTTGAGATAGATCCGGTATTTGTCCGAATTATAGTAGTTCTGCTGGCATTTGGAACTCATGGGGTTGGGTTTGTGGCATATATTATTGCTATGATTATTATGCCAAAAGATGAAATCAAATTTCGTGTGAATGAACAGGGTGAAACTGTGCAGGTTGAAGATGCTCCAACAGAATATTCTTCATGGAATAGGTACCTTCCCGGAATGATTCTAATTTTTGTTGGAATAATATGGTTTGTTAGTGAAAACTTCTACTGGTTTCGTTTAAATGAATTCTGGCCGCTTGTGCTTATTATTGTTGGGTTGTTCATAATCTTTCGCAAGAAAAATAAAACAGACCAAGATGATATTATTGAACCAACGGTAGAAGTTCACGATACTGAATCAAAAAATGACAATGGAGGTCCTACTATATGACACCTTCACGATTTAGATGGGGCATGTTACTGATTCAAATTGGTATTCTTATTATTTTGAGAAATAATGATATTATTGGTGATGATGCGTGGGAAGGATTGATGGTATTTTTTCCGATTGTCTTAATTGCTGTAGGTATTGAAAAAATATTTACAAAAAGTAAACTGCAGTTTATCTCTTATTTAACTACTCTTGGGCTGTTTTTTGGCGGATTTGCAATCGCAGCGACTACAAGCGGGATTGGATTTAACGGAGATAATTTCTTTTCTGACTCTACATACATAAAAGATGCTGACCCTGATGTTCAATTGGTGCGGGCTTCTCTGCATTTAGAACAGAATGATTTAACTATTCGAGATGCCGGCTCTGATCTTATCTTAGCAGAGTTTAACGAATTCTCTCGAAAACCGGAAATAAAATTCTCTATTGAGAATAATGTGGCTCAAATTAATTTCAAAGCACGTGATAATTCTTTTTTTGGTGGAGCAGTTAAAATTAATAATGATAACTCACAAGATTGGAATATACAGTTTTCAGAAGATGTGCCTCTTGAGTTGGAGTGCTATGGATACGATAATGATTTGCATTTAAATTTTCTTACCTCACGATTACAAAAAATAAAATTGGATACAGATAACTCAAGTATATATTTAAAGATAGGTGACTTCGAGCCGTATGTTGAAATACAAATTGTAGGGAATGATTCCAAACTTCGTTTGAGAGTTCCTGAAGAAAGCGGTATAAAAATAATCGGCACTGACTCATCATTTTTTAACCAAATTGGTTTTGAGGAAACCGCCAATGGAGTTTTTGTCAATGATAATTATAGTACCGCCGATATAAAAATTGACCTTGAACTTGATGACAGACTGGTCTCATTTTCATTAGATTACTTTTAATCTACAAATATGAGTAATTGCATATTTAAAGCGGTTGAATAAACCGCTTTTTTTATTGTCTCATCCTTTTCTTTGTAGTATGTTTTTGAGATAATGTAAACAAATGAGGACTTATGAAAATTTTCTTATATATCGGTATAGCATTTTTGCTTGTAATTTCCTGCACGCAAAAAGAAAATATCCAGAATGAAAAACGTACTGTACTGCGTATTGGTACCGATGCTACTTATCCGCCTTTTGAAACGGTGAATACCAAAACCGGTAAGCCCGAAGGGTTTGATATTGACCTGATTGCTGAAATCTGCAAGATTAATGGTTGGAAACCGGAATTCATAGTGACACCGTTTGGAGGAATTATTCCGGGGCTTCAGAACAAAAAATATGATATAGTTCTTTCGTCAATGACAATAACACCGCAGCGGGCAGTAGTTATAGATTTTTCTGATCCATATTATTTGGCAGGGCAGATTATTGCTGTTCCGCTTGAGGACAGTACTATTTTATCTGTAAAAGATTTAAAGGGTAAAGAAATAGGTGTTCAATTAGGAACAACCGGTGAATTAATGGCAAAAAAAATGGATGGACTGCAAGTATTCTCTTTTGATAATATAGGTTCAGCATTTATTGACATGAGCAATGGGAATCTTGATGCTGTTTTAAATGATTATCCTACTACAAAAGCATATATTAAAAAACATCATACCGCGAAAACTGTCGGTGAAATACTTTCATCTGAATATTATGGTATGGCTGTGTGTAAAGGGGATACCGCACTTTTAATTGCTGTTAACTCTGCTTTAGCAGAGATAAAAAAAGATGGACGATATACACAACTTCATCTCAAATGGTTTGATACATTGCCGCTTGACCAATTCAATTCTAAAGAAACTGTTGAGAATAAATAATTTAAAATAAAGCAGTTGCCTTTTTGGAGATTTTACTGTTAATTTTTATTTATGGAAAATAAACCACTTAATTTATCATCTTTGAAAGGCAAGATTGTCGCAATCGACGGTCCCGCCGGTTCTGGAAAGTCGACAACCTCTAAATTAATTGCTGCCCGTCTTGGATATATGTATTTAGATACCGGGGCGATGTACCGATCTCTTACATATTATGCCATAAAAAATAATATCGCATTTTCTGATGAGGAAACACTTGCCAAACTTGCTCACATTTTACCAATAAAGTTTAAAACTTCAGCAGATGTAAACAGAGTTTTTTTGAATGGAAAAGATGTTACTGACGAAATCAGACTTCCCGAAGTGACTAAAAATGCATCGGAAGTTGCTGCTCATAAATCTGTCAGAGAAGCAATGGTAAAAAAACAGCAGGAGTATGGAAAAGAAGGTTCTATTGTTGCCGAAGGTCGCGATACAACAACAGTTGTTTTTCCAAATGCTGATGTTAAAATTTACTTAAATGCTTCGGTTGAACAACGGGCTCAGCGGAGACTTTTGGATTTAATGAAAGTAGGCGTTAATACCACCCTGCAGGAATTGCAAGAAGAAATAAAAAACAGAGACCATAAAGATTCAAGTCGGGAGCATTCTCCATTGATGAAATCTAAAGATGCTATTTTGGTTGACACAACCAATATGACTCTTGAAGGTCAAGTCGATTATATAGTGAATCTTATTCGGTCAATTCTCAAATAATAATGAAATTAGTTTATTACACCGGCTGGACATTTTTTAGAGCAATTACCAAAATACTCTTTCGTATAAAGATATCCGGTAAAGAAAATTTTCCTAAAAACGGCGGCTTTATTTTAGCCTCAAACCATCAATCATATTTAGACCCTCCGGTGGTCGGCTCTTGGGCTCCCCGAGTTGTCTATTTTATGACCAAAGCAGAACTATTTGAAAATAAACTGCTCGGTTGGTATCTTATAAATACAAATGCACGTCCGGTAAAAAGGGGAGTGATGGATAGACAGTCTATTAAGGCTACTCTTGATATTATAGCTGATGGTCAGGGTATGACAATTTTCCCCGAGGGTACACGCTCTACTACCGGTGAATTATTAGAACCTAAAGCAGGTATTGGGATGATAGCAGCAAAAGCACATTGTCCTATAATTCCAACCTATGTGAACGGATTTAATCGGTTAAAAGATTGTTTTTTGGGTAAAGCAAAGCTTACCATTACCTATGGAGAAATGATTCCGGCTGATTGGGTCATGGCACAATCAAAGGGGAAAGAAGGCTATAACGAAATCGCACAACGGGTTATGGCAGAAATTCAAAAAATCAAAGAGAGACAGTCAATTTCTTAAGTAATTTTTTGATTAATCCGATGATTTAATCGAACTTTATATAAAATAATTCTTGGAATTTTTTAGAATTATATTATATAAGGTGACTGTTTGTAAGCAGTTGCTCGCAATGCGGGCGGATTTGTCGGTCTCCTTGAAAAAGGAAATCCAAACTGACAAGTCTCAGATTAAGGAGGTTCTTTTTAGAACTATGGCAGAAGCCAAAAAAACTACTACTACCGTCGCTGCAAAAACCTCAAAGAGAAAAGCATTGATCGGTAAAAAATCTCAAAAAACTAAAGTCAAACTCACAAAAACTGATTCAGTTGTTGAAGTTAAAACAGCTGTTGAAAACGAAGTTAAAGAACTCGTCACTACTTCGCGTCATAAACGTATGGCGGAAAAAGCCAAAGAAAGAGCAGCACTGCCTAAAGTGTTGGCTCCTGAAGTTGGTAAAGTTCGTATAACTGATGTCTCGGGCGTTGTCTACGACGAAGACGAATATAATGCTATGGTCGAGATGTATGATGCCACTATCAGAGATATTCGTGAAGGTGAGATTGTCAGCGGTACTATCCTTGGCGTTACAAGGGATGATGTTATTGTCGACGTAGGATTTAAGTCAGAGGGTATTATTCCTATTCAGGAATTTACCGGTACTGATGAAATCAAAGTCGGCGACCCTATTGAAGTCTTCTTAGAACAGATTGAAGATTCTCATGGACAACTGATTCTTTCCAAACAAAAAGCAGACTTCATGCGTGTTTGGGATCATATTCGTGAATTCCATGATTCTGGTGAAAAAGTTGAAGGTAATGTTGTGCGTCGTATCAAAGGCGGTCTTGTCGTTGATGTGATGGGTGTTGATGCGTTCCTTCCGGGTTCTCAAGTAGCACTGCGTCAGGTCCCTGATTTTGATGCTCTTATTAACCAAACGATGGAACTTAAAATTATCAAAATTAATAAAGCCCGTCGAAACATTGTTGTTTCAAGACGTATGGTTTTAGAAGCTGAACGCGAATCTATGCGTGATGAATTGCTGGCTGATATTGCAGTTGATCAAGTACGTAAAGGTATCGTGAAAAATATTACTGATTTTGGTGTCTTCATTGATTTAGGCGGTGTTGATGGTCTCTTGCATATTACTGATATGTCATGGGGTCGGATTCGTCACCCATCCGAAATGGTAACTCTTGGTGAAGAAATAGATATTAAGATTTTAGATATTGATGAAAAAACATCCCGTATTTCCTTAGGTCTCAAACAGATGACTCCGTATCCATGGGAAAATATTGAAGCTAAATATCCTATTGGTGATAAAATTGTCGGTCGGGTTGTTTCGATTACCGATTACGGTGCATTTATTGAACTGGAAAAAGGTATTGAAGGGTTGATTCATATCTCTGAAATGTCTTGGACACAACATATTAAACATCCGTCCAAAATCATGTCTGTGAATGACAATGTTGAAGCTGTTGTTTTGTCTGTTGATAAAGAAAATGAGAAAATTTCTCTCGGTATTAAACAGATGGAACCGGATCCATGGCAGACTATTGATGCCAAATACCCAATTGACAAAATTATCTCAGGTAAAGTAAGAAACCTTACTGCCTTTGGTGCTTTTGTTGAACTTGAAGAAGGTATCGACGGCTTGGTACATATTTCTGATATGTCCTGGACAAAACGGATTCAGCACCCGTCTGAAGTTATGAAGAAAAACGATACAGTCGAAGTCAAAGTTATCAAAGTTGACCACGATAATCGTAGAATTTCTTTAGGACTCAAACAGTTGACTGAAGACCCGTGGGCAGAAATTGCTGAAAAATACGCAACCGGCACTGAATGCCTTGGTACTATTACAAAAGTAATGGACCGTGGTGTGGTTGTTGATTTAGATGGTACCGTAGAAGGTTTTGTTCCGACTCCTCAACTGGGGAAGAAAGATTTAACCGATGCTGCCACAGTATTTACAGCAGGCGAACAAATTCCGTTACAAGTAATAGAATTTGACCGCAAACAGCATAAAGTCGTTCTTTCTGTTGAAGCGTATTATAAAACTCGCGAACAGAGTGAACTTGATGAATTCCTTGCTAAACATGAAGGCAGTGAATCATCAAATGCGATGGCTGATGCTATGCCGGACACATTAAAAGAAGCTGCTGCGACAGTAGATGAAACTCCAACTCAGGAAATTCCTGTTGTTGAAGAGACTCCATCAGAAGAAGCCGCTCCTGTTGATGAAGCTCCGGAAGCTGACAAAGCGGATGATGATGTACCTACTGAGGATGCAAAAACTGACGATACAGATGATACAGAAAAATCTGAATAATATTTGTAGGTCGTAACCCCTGTGGTTCTGACATTTTTGGATTTTATATATATGAAGGCGGAACCAAATCGGTTTCGCCTTTTTTTGTTGCAGTGAATAGGAATGTCAGAACTTCATATTATATCAAGATGTGATACAGTCACTTATTGACATTTCTCTTCGTATGTTGTATTTTTTCAAAACAGCAGCAGTTAATAATTACTGATTAAAGATTATCAAGGTGTGAAAATGTATATAATATTACTTGTTGGCATTGGAGGGTTTCTGGGAGCCGTTTTTAGATATTTAATTAGCGGCTGGATTCAAGATGGGTTAGTCACATTTCCTCTTGGAACATTAGGAGTAAATTTTCTTGGGACTTTTTTATTAAGTTTGATAATGTATCTTTCAGAATATAAAGGTTTATTTACCGAAGAGACAAGAATCTTTCTCACAATCGGTTTATTGGGGGCATTTACAACAATGTCGACTTTCAGCTATGAATCATTCAAACTGCTTGAACAAAAAGAAACTTTTTTATTAAGTCTTAACGTTATTGGAACAATAATACTGACATTTTTTGCGGTATATTTAGGTAAAATTATTGCTGTGAATTTATGGAGGACATGATATGAAAAAAGAATCAGAAGCTATTCTCTTGAGAATCTTTATTGGTGAATCAGATGAATACGACGGAAAAAAACTCTATACTTACATAACTGAGATGTTGAAAAATGAGGGTGTTGCGGGGGCAACTGTTCTGAGGGGAATTACCGGATTTGGTAAAACAAGCCATATTCATACAACATCTATTTTGAGATTATCAACAGATTTGCCGATTGTTATTGAAGTAACCGATACAAAAGAGAATATCGAAAGAATAAAACCAAAACTGGATGAAGTAATCACAGAGGGACTTATCACCGAGGAAAAAGTTAGGATAATTTTTTATGATGGCAATGAGAAATCGTCTGATGAGCAGTAACTAAAACAACTTTTCCGCTGTAATGAGTACTGTAGTTACTATGTTATAAAAGTTCTAAAAAGAAAGAGGTTATCTCATTATATTAAAATAAAAACCTTTAAACCCGTGTTCCACCGCTTTTGCGGAAGACACAATTTTAACAGGAGATAACCTCATGA
>CALCCW010000271.1:0-7471 GCA_937900185.1 uncultured candidate division Zixibacteria bacterium
AGTGCTATCACATGTGTTTTATTATTAGATCTTTTATTTTTATTTTGTTTTTTTTCTTTTTTTTTGTTTGTTTTGATATTCTTTTTTTTTTTTCAAGCAGAAGACGGCATACGAGATATATCAGTGTGACTGGAGTTCAGACGTGTGCTCTTCCGATCTGTCTGATTTCTTTTTTGATGCCGCAAAAATGTCAGCAAGTAGAATTCTTGTCTCTCCTTGTGTGCCGGCACTTTTTGTAGTATTAAAATTTGTTAACAGAATTTTTTTGGCTTTTTGAGAATTATCGTTGATATGATAATACATGGCGAGGTTAAATTTAACATTATTATTACTTGAATCTATTGCAAGTGCCTTCTTATATGATGACAAAGCTTTGTCGTTTGCACCAACCATCAGAGAATACGACCCTAATGCCATCCAATCAACAGCTTTTTGAACAGGCGAAATGTCGATAATCTTTTGTTGGTATTCAGCCGCTTGATAATAATTCCCATTAAAAAAAGTAGATCGCTTAAGAGAACTGAAAGCATGCAGCGAATCAACTCTTGTTTGGGCATGTTCTAAATATGCGAGGTTATATGTATGCATGAGACCATATCGCAACATCATTTCAGATGAACTTGCAAAAGCTGCATATGCCTGAATTGGAATAGTTAGTGTATCCACATACACAAGCCATTCCTGCTCCAACTCAGCAACAGATTTCTTATAAGTATCTTCTAAAGTTGTGGCAAGATTTATATCATCAGCTTTTTTGTATAGCTCTAAAAAATTATGTAATGAATATGTGTCGATTAAAAAACGAACAAATGTTGCCGATGTTTTATCGGTGATTTGAGCATCTGTTTGATAATAGGCATACGTTTCAAGCATTCCCTTTAAGGGAAGATTCTTTTTTTCTTTTAGGATTTTTTTCATATCAAAGATAGCGAATGAAAAATAGTTTGCCAATCCCTCTGAAAGAAACGGCGATGAATATCCATACGTTTTTAATGCCGCGGTATAGTTTATTATAAATGGATCGACTGTTATAAAATCTTTGTTGTAAACCGCAAATGCCGTACTGCGTGTAGGGTCAACCGATGTGCCGAATCTTTTATCCCATATTACAGAGTGTATCGGACAGGGAGGAACATAAATATAAATCTTTCCCGGAATATTTAGGTTCAAGAAATTTTTGAATAAACTATAGTTAGATTCCATGAGTTCTTTAATTGAATCCCAATAAAAATCACTCAAGGTAGAAGGTACATAAAAAATCTCTGTGTTAGCTGTCGGTTTAACTGAAAAGTCACCTTTTACACGATGGTCATATTGACAGTATATATCTATATTGGGATTATAAGAAAGTGGAGAGATAATAAGTAGATATTCAGAACTGTTTTTTCCTACAATTTTTTCCATTCGTGCGGGAAGTTCATATTCCGCAATAAAGCTTTTCGAATATGTTTTTGCCGATGTGCTTAATGTGATAATATGAGTATTAAATGCAGATTTTAAACTATCTGCTGACAATAGCTCTATATCTAATGAAAAAGGTCCTACAAACCCTGTGATAGTTTTACCGACAACAACATCAACAGAATCCGAATAGACAAGATGTTGTGTGTTATCTGAATTATCAATTTGAAAAATATCAAATTTAAATAAAACTCCTTCAGCAGCAAAAGTTTTAGCAGCAAACAGAGAGAGAACTATAAGAGTAAATAGATATTTTTTCATATATGCTTATACCATGATTTCTATTTTAAAGTTTATATTTATTTTATCGATGTGACGCATTTTTGTAAAAGGGAGGTTTTACAACAGTTGCCTCAAATCTGTTTTTTCTAATTGAAACTTCCACTTTTGTCCCCGATTTTGTCTTACCTTTTGGCAAATATGCCAATGCTATCGGTTTTTCAAGCGAGGGAGACATTGTTCCCGATGTTATCACACCAAGTTTTTCATCGCCGTCATAAATTTCATACCCCCGACGAGGAAACGCTTTGCCGTCTATTTCCAAACAAACTAACCGTCTGCTTGGTTTTTCAGCTTTATGTCTTTTAATTGTTTCAGCACCAATAAAATCTTTATCAAAATTGACTATCCAACTGAGTCCTGCTTCAACAGGTGAGGTTGTGTCATCTATGTCGTTTCCGTAGAGTGCCATTTTCATTTCCAACCGTAAAGAATCTCTGGCACCTAATCCTATAAGTGCAAGCCCCATATCTTTTCCTGCTTCGGTAATTGCTTCCCAAAGAGTGTCGGCATGTTGAGGAGGGATATACAGCTCAAAGCCATCTTCACCGGTGTAACCGGTACGTGAAAAGAAAATATCAACTCCGGCAATTTTAGCTATAGCGTGAGTATAGTATTTCATATCTTCAAGATTATAATCGGTAATTTTCTCAAGTAGTTTTTGGGCATTGGGACCTTGGATAGCCAAAAGACCAAACTCATCAGAGAGGTTAATGAGTTGCACGTCGCCAAATTTTTGAGAATCAAGCCAGTTGAAATCCTTTTCCAAATTGGCGGCATTAACAATAAGCCAGAATTTATCTTCAAATTTGTAGACAAGTAAATCATCGACAATCCCGCCGTTTTTATTCGGCATACAACTGTACTGAATTTCACCTACTTTTAATGAAGAGACATTGTTGGTGGTTGTTTTTTCTAAAAAGGCTAAGGCATTGCTGCCTGAAACTTCAAACTCACCCATGTGTGAAAGATCAAATAAACCGACATTTTTCCGAACTGCCAAATGTTCGGCGATAATTCCCTGATACTGAACAGGCATGAGAAATCCGGCAAATTCTACAATTTTTGCTTTTGCTTCTACATGTTTGTCGTAAAATGGCGTTTTCTTTATATTTTCTGAACTGCTCATATTTTAAATCCTTGTATTTTAATTCTCAGTACGTTGTTCCTATGTAGACGAGACAACGGCATAAATTGTTTTATCTGAGGCAATTGCCCCATAAACTAACTTATGTAATAAATCTGTTTACCTCTGAATGTCAATAGCTGATTATCTTCATCTCTCATAGTTTTTTTTATCTATGTTGAACTTTTATAATGAATTATACGTATTCAAAATAGTATATTAGATGAACAAATATTTGTAAGAAGGGAAACAGAATGAGTAAAAGACTGTACCGCTCTTTAGAAAATAGAATGATAGCCGGAGTATGCGGTGGAATCGCTGAATATATGGATTTAGACCCGACCATCGTAAGATTGGCATGGGTTGTCATGGTCTTTGGTTTAGGTTTTGGCATTTTAGCATATATTGTCGCATGGATAATCGTTCCCGAACGTCCTTTTGAGTAAATGTGAATGTTGAAAATAACTGATATTTCAAAAAGTTATAACAAAAAAAACTTTGCCTTAAAAAATCTTTCTTTTGAGATGAAAAGAGGTAGTATCCTTGCATTGCTGGGACATAACGGTGCGGGTAAATCTACCACCCTCAGAATAATTGCAGGTATGATTGGTCTGAATTCCGGACAAGTTTTAATTGATGGAACAGATATTGCAAAAGCAGAGCCGGAAGAACTGCGGAAAATAAAACAAAATATTGGATTCATTTCAGAAACAACAAACCTGCTCGATTATCTGACCGCTTGGGAATATATTTTCTACATCGGGAAAATGTACGGTATCGAAGATGAAAAATTACTAACTCAAAAAATAGAAAAATTAGTTCAAGAATTTAATATTGTTGATGCCAAAGAAAAAATTATCAAAGAATTTTCATCGGGACTTAAAAAGAGAATAGCCTTAGCATCAATCATGATTAACTCACCCGATTTACTTCTGCTTGATGAACCCACAGTGTATTTAGACCCTATTGGAGTTAAAATATTTAAAAAATATTTAAAAGAACTTAGCAGCAATGGCACAGCTATTATTTTGGCAACGCACCAACTTGATATAGCAGAAAAATTAGCTGACAAAATTCTCATAATCAATGAAGGTGAAAAACTGTTTAAGGGAACAATGGAAGAATTACGAAACAGTTTTGATTCTTCTCAAAAGCAGGACAGACTTGAAGATTATTATGCCAAATTGATTCATAATTAATACCATTAAAAATATAGAGTGTTACTGTGTCACATATTGTATCATTGCTTTTACAACAAGATTTTATAAAAAACGCCCGTAAGAATATTATTTTAAAATCTATCTTTGGGGATAGTATTTCTATTCAAAAAGTTTTGCAAATAAATTTAGTACTGGCTCTTTTATACTTCTTGCTTACATCAGTTTTCCCTCTTTTTGTATTTACCCATTTTAGTTCTTTTTTACCAAACGTAGAAAGTATACTTCCGTTTTATCACTTTATTCTCAATGGAATTATTCCTCTGTTTATATTTTTTGGATTGTTTGTCGGGGCAATTTTAGTATATAATATAAATATAGATGAAAACGAACAGCTTTTGTCATTACCGGTTGTCATAGATGACCTTGTGCGGTACCGTTTGATTGATGTTATAATTGCCAATCTGAAATCATATCTTCTATTTTTCTTCCCATTGTTTATTTGGCTCTATTTGGCAATGGGATGGTCTGTTGGATGGGTGTTGTTGATAGCAGTTTTGTCATGTTTGTTAGCACTGATAAGCTATTTAAGCGGAATATATCTTATGCTTTTAGTCGCGAAAAAAATTCCTAATCTTTCTGTTGAAAAAATGTTTATAAATAGTTTTATAGTCTTAGGATTACTGTTTGCTGTATTTATAAACTTATTTAAAAATGGGTATATTGTTGGCGGCGAGACTTCTGTGTGGACATGGATGGAAACAATATTATCAAGCAGTTCAATCTCTGTATGGGTAAATAGCATGGTTGCAGGACCTTTAGGTCTTTTGTTATATTTGATAGTCCTGTCTGTTTGTGGGATACTTATATCTTCTCTATGGAAGATGTCGAATAAGGCTTTATATGACATCTATTATAAGATTCATGTCTCTGCTGATAAAACTATGAAAAAAATAAAACGGATTACGTATGGTGTCAGTTTTGAAAAATTAAATACTTTCTTGCATTTTATACCGTCATTTCCAAGAATAATTATTGTCAAAGATATTTTGTCGCTTATTCGAAAACCAAACCTGTTTATAAAAGTTGTTATATTTATAGGTGGTCTGATACTTTTAATTAATATGAAATATTCTTCTGTTGAGAACCCTTTACTGCTTGCCTTGTACTTTTCATCAATGTTTGTTATCTCGCGACTTTTTCTTGGTGCTGTGGGAATGGAGCAAAGCAATATTTTAAACATAAAACTCTTAGTGCCGAGGGCAGCAAAATATTTATCTGCTCGTATTCAAATTGCAATGTTCGCATCTTTAGTCTTATTAATTCCTCTCTGGATTCTACTTGTAATTTCTTCGGCTGACTTTGCTATTCTATTTTATTTTTACAGGATAATATCTATGGTTCTAAATGTTATTATTATTTCTGTTTTTGTGACATATTTTTCAGCTGCTTTTGCAGAATTTGAACCGGGCAAAACAGGAGATTCTTTTACCGGTATATATCCTATGGCGATGCTTCTCTATTGGGGATTATCATTTTTAGTACCTCTGTTTTTCTATACTTTGGATTCAGTTATAATTAGTGGTGTGAGTAATTTTATTTCAACGATAATTCTTTTTCCAACAGGTTTACTTATATTTGTAAGTATTATTATCTGTTATATATTTGGTGTCAGACGAATCAGAGATTATTTTTAAAAATTAAAATAATCAGCTTAAAAGTGTTTTGATTCCTTTTGACTTTTGCATCAACAGAATCATACCAATATACACGCCTATCAGGCTCGACAACCTTATCGGTGTCTCTTTAAGCCCATGACCGATTTGATATCCAAGCATACACACAATGAAGATTAGTGAAAGATTGTCTCTATATATTTTTCTCCCGCTCTCCCAGATCTGTCTCCAATAGGCAATGATTGAAATAAACGGAATAATCTGTAAGAGCAAATGATGAGGTTCCGACATTGGAAAGGTCAAAGGAAGAATTGCAATAATTGCTCCAAAAGTAACGAATCGAAATTGAAAAGATTTATTTCTGAAATCTTTGAATGCCAATCGAAAAACAGGAGCAAACAATCCAAGCGACAGCATAGCGACAGCAAGAATTTTTAACGGCGGATACCAATGGATTTTAAAAAGGTAACTGAGAGTGGAAATAATCGAGAATGATTTAAAACCTCCCTCAAAATCCGACCCGGTAATATTTGGCATCACATCGGTGACAAAATAGCGGTAATACTCAAATGAATTATTGTTTACTATATACGGCAGACCAAATACAAAAATAAACACAAGCGGAACATAATACAGAAGAACTTTAAATTGTTTGGTAAACAATAGATACAGCAGACAAAACCCGGGTGCTATTTTAATCGAGGTAGCTATTGCCAAAAATAATGCTGCCCAAAATAATTTGTTTTTCTCAAGATAAAAGAAAAATGCTGCGGTGGCACCCATAACAAAGAGGTTCACCTGTCCATTTAAAAATTCATCCTGTAACAACGGGTGAGTCATCACAACCATAAGTGCAATTGCGGTTATATTTCGTTTGAGACTTTCACCAAAAGATTTATATCCGTATAAATGTTTCCAACTGGCAGCAAGAGTGAGAAAAAATGAGAGATATAATCCTAATCCCCAGACAAATGCGGTGACTCCTCGTAAGAACGGATTTGTCAACACCGAATGAAATGGGACTAAAACCAATAATAAAAATTGAGGATATATAAATCGACGGACAACATCCTGATATGGGTTTTCACCTGAAAAAAACCAAATAGAAGCACGGATATATGATGTTAAGTCGGTGTCTGCAAATTTGTTAATATTACGTATATGCTGATAGAAAAAAAGAACTACCGATACAAAGGCAAAAGTAATAAGAAGATATGCAGCTATTTTCAGTAGCTTGTTTTTCTGATGTCTATCCAAATTATCAACTGTCATCCCAAGCAATGTAAATTAAAACCGATATGACAGCAACAAAAATGAACAGACCTATGGGCTTATCGAAAAAACCAATTTTCTGTCATTGCGAATCCGCCTAGGCAGATGCAGCAATCTCATATTTTACAATTGCTTTATTGCTGGACTCCCCTAATGTCATTCCCAACTTGGAGGCTGTGTCACAATACGAATTTTCGCTATGTTATCTCAGTAGGGCAGCATCCCTGTGATCCCGCCCTACTCGACGGGTGGACGGGTGGGGTACCCCTTGAGGCTTGTTGAAAAAGTCCAAAATATGTTTCAAGACCCTTCAACTCCGCTCAGGGTGACTTGAAACACAACAACTTATAATATGTCATGCTGAGCGGAGTCGAAGTATGTTCCGAATTTAGAGGTTTATCAACAGCTCAGTAGGGCAGCATCCCTGCGATGCTGCCATTTAAGGCGGGATCACAGGGATCCCGCCCAGATCGGAAGAGCGTCGTGTAGGGAAAGAGGGT
>CALCCW010000272.1:0-3285 GCA_937900185.1 uncultured candidate division Zixibacteria bacterium
TAGTGTTTTGATAGCATAGTGTACATTTGTTTGATTTTTTTTATTATTTTTTTATTTTTTTTTTATTATTTTTTTGTTTTTTTTTTTTTTTTTTCAAGCAGAAGACGGCATACGAGATATATCAGTGTGACTGGAGTTCAGACGTGTGCTCTTCCGATCTAGGTCATGTATTATTGATTATGCCAAACAGGAAAAAATTGACTTTTTAGAAATGACTCTTTTTGATTTTGTGGCTGGTTCCCGACAGGATTTATTACAACACAGGCTCAAAATTGAGGAGCTTGAACATCTTTTAGCAGAAGATTCTTCAAACAAAAAAGCAATTGAACAGTTAGGGGTTCTCCATACAGAATATGAACATGCCGGCGGTTTTAATTTTGAAAATGAAATTAAAATTATTCTTTCGGGATTGAAGTTCTCATTAGAACGTCATCAAGATAGAATCGCAAATTTTTCAGGCGGAGAAAAAAACAGGGCAGGTCTTGCACGGGTTCTTGCCGGAAACGGAAATCTGCTTCTTTTAGATGAGCCGACCAACCATCTTGATATAGAATCTACCAAGTGGCTTGAAGACTATCTGCAAAAAACTGACAAAGCGTACCTTGTAGTATCGCACGATAGAATGTTTTTAGAAAATTGTGTAAAAAAAATATGGGAAATTAACAACGGTCGGATAGATTTTTATACCGGCTCTTTTAGAAAATATTTAGTCGACCGAGCTGAACGGAAAAGACTGCACGAACACCACTACAAACATCAGCAGGAACGAATAGCACAACTTGAAGATTTTGTTCGACGTAACATGGCAGGACAAAAGACCAAACAGGCACAATCAAAATTAAAATATCTTTCACGAATAAAAAGACTCCCGCCTCCTGAATCAGATGGTGCCGGTCCGACTATCAAACTGAACTCATCCGGTCGCTCCTATGCTCAGATTCTTACTGCTGACAATGTAACTGTCGGCTACGGTGATACCGAAATTGTTTCTCATATAAAATTTGATATTTATAGGGGGGATAAAATCGGTGTAATCGGTCATAACGGTTCAGGAAAATCAACTCTATTGAAAACTTTAATTGGCGAAATTTCTCCTATAAGCGGTGATTTAAAACTCGGCAATAATGTTGATGTCGCCTATTTTGATCAGGAACTTTCAGATTTGAATTTAGACACAACAGTTCTTGAAAACATGTGGGAGATGGACCCTATTGTTGAGATGGGTGTTATAAGATCATTTTTAGGTAAGTTTGGATTTTCGGGTGAAGATGCTTTAAAAAAAGTAAAAACACTCTCCGGCGGCGAGAAAACAAAACTATCACTTGCCCGACTTTTATATAAACCTGCCAATTTTATTATATTTGACGAACCGACCAACCATCTTGATATTGTCTCACGTGAGGCACTTGAAGATGCCTTACTTCATTTTGACGGAACTTTTATTGTAGTCAGCCATGACAGATATTTTTTAGACCGTGTCGCACAAAAAATATTTTATATCAATAATTCATATCTTTCTATATATGACGGTAATTATTCTTATTTTGAAAAAAGACTGGTTCCACCGGACACCTATAAAGTAGAAAAAAATTCATCTTCAAAACAAAATTATCTTTCATCTAAAGAGAAATCAAAACTGATAACAAAACATAAAAAAGAAATTCGAAAAACTGAAAATCAGATTGCAGCACTTGAAACGGAAGTAGAACAACTCGCTTTTGATATTGAACAAAACATTCCGCAATCTGATTGGGAAAAACTCCACACAACAACAGATAAAAAACATCAGGCTGAAGAACTGCTTTTGGAACTGTATGATAAATTAGAAAAACTGCAAGAGGTGAAATTTGATTAAAGTGCTTGCTCTCTCAGGTTCACCGGTTGAGAATTCATCTACTGATATTCTTTTGAAAATTATTGCAGACTCATTGGGAAATTCACTTTCACCTCATCAAGAAGTAGAAACTTCATTTGTAAAGCTCAATGAGAAACAGATAAAACCATGTCAAGCATGCGGTGAATCACCTTCTCCCAAATTTTGTTTTTATGATGATATTAATGACATCTATACAAAAATTGCTGAATGTGACTGTCTTTTGTTTGGCTCGCCTGTGTATTTTGACACTGTTTCGGCTCAGGCAAAATTATTGATAGACCGTATCAACTGTTTCCGACCGCCTGACTATACCAATACAAACAAGAACTATCAATTTTTGAAAATACTTCCGAAGAAACGACCGGGGGCAATGGTTATTGTTGGCGGTGAAAACAGCTGGTATGAGGGAGCAAGACGAGTCATTGCCGGATTTTTCAAATGGATAGAAGTCATAAATGAAGGAAAGATACAATACTCATCGCCTGATTATAACCAAAAAGGCTCTGTGCAAAATCAAGTTGAAAAAATCAAAGAAGCGAAACAACTTGGGAAATTATTAGCAGAAAAGTTGAAACAGAACGATGCATGAAAATAATTCAGATAAACAAAATGAATATTACAACAAACGTGCTAAAGAATACGAACAGATATATTTTCGAGATAACAAAGAACGACGTAAAGAAATTGACAATGAAGTTGAACGCCTAAAATCGTTAGCATCACATAAATCAATCATCGAACTTGCCTGCGGAACAGGTTATTGGACAGCCCGTGTTTCAGAGACAGCATCGGATATAATCGCAACAGATTTATCGCTTGAGATGATTCAGATAGCACAAGAGAAAACATATAACTGCCCTATTCAATTTCTGCAGGCAGATTTACATAACCCGCCGTTTGAAGAACCATCTTGTGACCTCCTGCTTTTAGGCTTTTGGTTTTCGCATGAGCCTTGTCAAGATTATGAAAAACTATTTAGAACACTCCTTGGTCTGCTTAAACCAAACGGTAAAATTTGGATGATTGATAATAACCCACCGGCTGAGGGCGATATTTTTAAATCTACTGGTAAAGATAATTACGGCAATAATTACAAACAGCGATTTTTGGATGATAAAACCGAATATTCAATTTTAAAAAATTATTTCACACAAGATTTATTGAAAGAGATTTTTGAACCGTATTTTCATATCGACTCGTTGATTCATAACAGATATTACTGGTCAACGGTCTTGACGGCAAAATAGTTCTGACCCTTCGACAAGGGATTGTGTCACAATGGGCAATGTCTGTTCACAAACCCACTTCGTGGCTTCAGGAACAGACATAACATAGATCGGAAGAGCGTCGTGTAGGGAAAGAGTGTAGATCTCGGTGGTCGCCGTATCATTAAAAAAAAAACACATACA
>CALCCW010000273.1:0-3263 GCA_937900185.1 uncultured candidate division Zixibacteria bacterium
ACAGCTGAGGGGATTTACACTCTTTACCTACATGACGCTCTTCCGATCTCAAAATTGTTTTTATTTTTTTTTTCAAGCAGAAGACGGCATACGAGATATATCAGTGTGACTGGAGTTCAGACGTGTGCTCTTCCGATCTGTCAATGCGGGCGATTTATTGATAGTTTTAGATACTATTCAGCTTCGTTCTAATGTCAATGAAGCGAACTATGCGATGTCAGAAATTGAAGCACAGCTTCAAGGTTCTGAAGTCACGATGAACCAAAACAAAGAAGAATTTGACAGACAGAAAAGACTTCGTGCGGAAAATTTATCTTCTGAAACACAACTTACCAATGCTAAATATGCCTATCTTAATTCTCTTTCAGCATATGATGCTATGCTGGCACGGTCTCATCAAGTAAAATCACGATATGAAAATCAGCTTGACAATTTGAGTAAAGAAAAAATTATTGCCCCAATGTCAGGGATTATTACATTTTTGGATTGTGAAGTAGGTGAAATAGCTCAAGGACAAACTTCTTTTTCACAAGGGCGAACCTTAATGACAATTTCTAATCTTGATGTATTTGAGGTTGAGGTAGAGGTAGATGAAACCGAAATCAATAAAGTTGCTTTAGGTCAGGATGTTAAGATTGAAGTAGATGCATTTATTGACACTGTCTTTGCCGGAAAAGTTGTCGAAATTGGCAACACTGCTTTGATTTCAGGAAACGGTTCTCAAGACCAATCAACTAATTTTAAGGTCAAAGTAATATTTAATGATGAGAATGTTCGTATCCGCCCCGGAATGTCAGCGACTGTTGATATCGTTACTAATAAAAAAGGAAATGCTCTTTCGGTTCCATACAGTGCTATTGTTATGCGTTCGTTTGATTTGGACTCTTTAGAAAAAGCAAAAAACAATATCGTTGATTCTAATTCTGAATCAGTTGACAAGAATGCAGTACATGCCGCCGATTCAAATGAAGTTGAAAAAACAGATTCAGAAAAAGAGAGAGAAGAACTCAAGGGAGTTTTTGTTGTTCGGGATAGTAAAGCTCAATTTATAGAAGTCAATACGGGAATTGCGGACTCAAAAAACATTGAGATTACAAAAGGTGTACTCAAAGGGGATTCTATTATTACCGGTCCTTATAAAATACTTCGAACTATCAAAGATGGTGACAAAGTAGAAAAAATAGAAAAGAAAAAGAAAGAGTAAATCATGGCACTAATTCAAACAACAAATCTTTGGAAAACTTATAAGATGGGTGCCGAGACTGTTCATGCTCTTAGGGGAGCTTCTATTGTGATTGAACAAGGTGAATATGTTGCTATTATGGGACCTTCCGGATCAGGCAAGTCAACCCTTATGAATTTAATCGGTTGTTTAGATACTCCCTCAAAAGGTAACTATATATTAAACGGCAAAGATGTGAGTCACATGACAGATGATGAATTGGCAAATATTAGAAACCGCGAGATTGGTTTTGTTTTTCAAACATTTAACCTGCTTCCTCGAGCAACAGCTCTTCATAATGTTGAACTTCCGCTTATCTATAACGGCTCTTCTTCTGATGAACGAAAAGAAAAAGCAATCAATGCTTTGACTCGTGTTGAACTTGCTGATCGTGTTACGCATAAACCAAGCGAATTGTCCGGCGGACAAAGACAAAGAGTTGCAATTGCCCGAGCTTTGGTAAATGACCCGTCAATAATATTAGCTGATGAACCTACCGGTAATTTAGACAGTAAGACATCTGTTGAAATTATGCGTTTGTTTGATGAATTACATAAACAAGGTAATACAATTATTGTTGTTACTCATGAAAGAGGTATTGCCCTACATGCAAAACGGATAATTTCACTTTTAGACGGTCAGATTGCATCTGATGAAATAGTAACTCAAGAGATGAGACAAGTGATAAACTAAATTATGATTTTTGGTGCCTTATTTAAAATAGCTTTTGATGCCCTGCGAGCTAATAAACTGCGGTCAAGTTTGACGCTGTTAGGTGTGATGATTGGTGTGACATCGGTCATGACAATTATATCAGCTCTTGAAGGAATGGCTCAGGCTGTCGAAGATGACTTGTCTCGTTTAGGTCCGAGTACTTTCTTTGTGCAGAGAATCGGTATGGTAAGGTCTCATGAAGAATTATTAAAAAAAATAAAACGTAAACCAATAAATTCTGAAGCTGTTAAAATGATTGAAAACGGTTGTGATTTGGTCGACAAAATATCTCCGCTTGCGTTCAATAAAGCAACTATTAAATATAAAGATGAAAAAATCCGTTCTGTTTTGGTAAGAGCTACAGAAGCAAGCTATATAGACATTGTAGATTTAGAAGTTGCCCAAGGGAGGTTTCAGTCTTATGAAGATGATTTATACCGTAAACAAGTTATCTTTATTGGAGATTTTGTAAGAGAAACTTTTTTTAGCAACGTAGATCCAATAGGGAAAATTATTAAATTGGGGGCAAATTCTTATACTGTTATCGGAGTGGCTAAAAAAATAGGCTCTGCTTTTGGTGACAATCAAGATAATTTTGTTGTGGTACCTTTTTCCTCTTACTCAAAGCAGTTTGGACCTACTAGGCGGGGATTAAATTTAGTTATAAAAGCTAATTCTGTTGAGGATTTACCTGATGCCATGGATCAGGTTCGAGTAGTATTAAGAGCTCAGCGGCATGTCCCGTTTAATGAAGAGGATGATTTTGATATGCTGACTGCCGACTCTATTTTGGAAGTACTAAACTCTTTCACTAAGATCCTTCGTTTTGGATTAATCGGTATATCTTCAATTTCTGTTGTCGTTGGAGGAATTGTTGTTATGAATATTATGATGGTTGCTGTGTCAGAGCGAACTCGTGAAATTGGCATCAGGAAATCATTAGGAGCTAAGCGAAAGCATATATTGGTTCAGTTTTTATTTGAATCTCTTTTATTGACATTTATCGGAGGGTTTATTGGAGTTATTGTTGGGTTTATAATTGCGAAGGCACTCCTTGTGAGTAATTTGGGGATGGAAATAACTCCATCAATACTGGCAATTTCAATTGGATTTGGAATATCAACAACTATCGGGCTTGTTTTTGGAATTTATCCGGCTATGAAAGCTGCCAGATTAGACCCAATTAAAGCTTTAAGTTATGAGTAAAGTATGATTCTAAGCTGGATTGAAATAAAAAATTCTATTATGCTTGCCCTCTCGTCTATAAGAGGAAACAAACTTCGTTCAGGGCTGACAATTTTAGGAGTTATGATAGGCGTTAGTTCTG
>CALCCW010000274.1:0-3029 GCA_937900185.1 uncultured candidate division Zixibacteria bacterium
AACAGTGATTAGATCAGTTATATTGTCTAGTGGTAGCTTGATACGCATTGTATTATTGTGTAGGATATTTCGCTGTATTATTTTTTTTTTTTCTTTTTTATTTATTTTATTTCTTTTTTTTTTTTCAAGCAGAAGACGGCATACGAGATATATCAGTGTGACTGGAGTTCAGACGTGTGCTCTTCCGATCTAACTAAGGAATTGCTTTTCTCCGATCACATTATTTCCATTTGTCAATTAATGCATAAAGGACCAATTGCTAAAGAGACAAAAGATGCCTTTACAATAATTCATAATCACATTGAAATTAACAAACTGGATAAAAATATTAAAACGGCATTGGAAGTATCATTAAGTTATTATCATATTGAAAGTTTGATTAGAAATAGTAATTATGAAAAACTGAATTTAGATGAAATCAGAAAAACACTTAAGCAAATTTGTCATGATGATAATATCGACGATAATCTTCGTGCTGAAGCGGCACATATATTAGCAAGATCATATTATAAAATATCTGGCTATAACTTGGAAATGGCAAGAGAGTGGTATGGTTTTTCTAGCGATAGATACAATGCTATAATGGGCAATTATTCACCGCTATTTGAAGATAGAGTTAGAACTGATTGGGGGAATTTTGAAGCTCAATTTTTAAATCTTGGGTGTGCCAAGCAATACTTAGAACATGCTCTCATGCTCAAAGAGAGAAAAGGTGATAAATACGGTTTAGCCATAAACTATGGATGTCTTGCAAGTGTATATTCGAAAACTGGAGAATTTGATAAGAGTATTGAATTTTTTAATAAAGATCTGACTCTTATAAATGAATTGGGTATCAAAAAAGATATCACGCATGTGAAATGTAAAATCGCAGACTTGCAAGTCAAACAAGCATTAATAGAAAATAATAGTGGATTGTTAGATGAAACGATTGAACTTCTTTCTACCATTGAGATAGGAGAGCAACAAGAATTTTTTGTTCTAAAGAGTAGACTAAAAACAATTTTTGCGAAATGGTGGTTAAATTCTGAAGATGGTTACAATCTTAAGTTGGCAAAAGGAACGCAAGAAACCTTAAAAGATATTTTAGATGATTCATCAAATCTTTATTTACAAGGAATATTCAATCGACTAGCTGGCAGAATCGAAGGTGCAAATGGCAACATTCAAAAGGCATCCTTATTATTCGAAGATTCAGCCAAATGCTTTTCAGGAGTAGAATCGTCAACAGACCTACCTATTCAAACGAAGTTAAGTGCAATTGAGATTCAACGATGGTTAATTATTGATTATGAGGGGGATTGGGTAAAAGATACGGAGAGTAGATTAGCGGAGCTAAAACATGAATTGAATAGAGTTGGACAAGATTACTCCAAATACTTTGACCCATTAGATAAAAAAGATCTAAAAAAAATTCATAATAAAATTAGAAAACTAATAAAAAATAGTAGTGAAACTCAAGACTTATCATTACAAATTAACGAAATATTAAATCCGCTTGATAAGCTAATATGGTTTCTTGAATTATAAAGTGATCCCTAATTTATAGTTTTTCCCTAATCAGTATTTGATTTCACTCCCACTATTTCCATGAGCTTACTATAGCTATCGACAACATCATATTTCACATTTTCAACTTGAATCTTCTTATTGATTTCATCAAAGAATTTACGGGCACATTCTATTTTGGTTCTTTCAATTTCCCGTAATTGCATTGACGACATTGAACCTTTTGTTTCGGCAACAAAGTAAATGTGCTTCACTTTCCCTTCTTTGAAAGAAATAGCCCAATCAGGATTATAGTTACCTACCGGTGTTGGGATAGAAAAACCATTAGGAAGTTTAGCATAGACAACAACTTCTTCGCTGGTGTCGAGTTCTTTTACAAAGGTCCGTTCAGTTTTAGAATCAGTAATTACGTAATCATAAACATGTCGCTTAAGAGGCTCTCCAGCTTTACTGAAATCCTGCTTACTCTGATCTGTAAATATATTAATATCATGGGTTGCAGAAATGGTATCATAAGCCAAATGTTCTATAATAACTGTAGCTTTCTGTTCATTTATCAATCGAGCAGCCTCAGAAATGAAATTTTCAGGATTGGTTTTGAAAAGAGCAAATACAGGTACTTGAATATTACTCAAAATATCAGAAACAGTTTTTCGGGTTAGAAGAACAGCTTCCGCCACTTTACCTATGAGATCATATTGAACCATAGAATGAATCGACTTACTATTTTCTTGCGTGCTTGTAGAAGTAACTTTAAATGAATCACCTTGCTTTATCTCTTCAGAAGTAAAGTTTTCAACTTGTTCACCGGCTTGTACAGTATATTGCATTGGGGTAACTCGTAACTCTCGATCCAACGCAATCACACACTTATCAACAAGTTCAGCACTATCAAAATGAACACTGTAAGCTGCCTTCTTATTGATTCTATTCCAAAGTTCTTTAAACTCTTTCTTATTAAAATTATCATTCAGAGGATTGGTTTTGACTCCACGATCATTCTCAATCTGCGGAAGTTTTTCATCACTGTATACACTATCAATCAATTGAAAGATTTGCTGTTGATATGGTTTTAATTCTTCAGGCAAAGGAGCAAGAGTCTCATCTTTTACAGCCTCAATATAATCATTAGAAATTTTATCATTATCGTCAGTATAATCATTTTTGAGTAGATATTTATATATCTTTTTAGCTATCTGTGGAGTTACTACTACCGTTTCTCCTTCAGCACTCTTAATAATTTTCCCTGTAAAGTATTTCTCATCAGCCACACGAGGTCGTTCGGATAGGGAAGCACTAATATCTTTTTGCAGAGCTGTTACAAAATCTTTGTAACTCTCACTAGCAACTACTGTAAGAACATTTGTTTGATGTAACGTAGCAGGATTGTCCTGTCTTTCTCCTTGCTGGTTTACAGCAATCCGGACTCCTAGCCCTACTTCCTGTCTGCGAGATATTGTGTTATCACTATGCTTTAGAGTACAAATAACAAAAACATTAGGATTATCCCAACCTTCACG
>CALCCW010000275.1:0-8729 GCA_937900185.1 uncultured candidate division Zixibacteria bacterium
TTATTTTTTTTTTAATGATACGGCGACCACCGAGATCTACACTCTTTCCCTACACGACGCTCTTCCGATCTAGCAAGATGACTTAATATCTGATGAACCTTGGACACTTCCGCCTTCAAAAAAGTTGCCTGAATCAGAGCTAATGGAGCCTCTTCCTAAAAATGTATCTGTTGTTTACAGTAATCTACTATATTTTGAAAAAGAAGGATTATCTTCACAATTTATAAACCGGTTAGTTAGTCTCGCCGCCTTTCAAAACCCAGAGTTTTTTCGTACTCAAGCTATGCGTCTTTCAACTTTTGGCAAACCGCGTATAATTAGTTGTTCAGAAGAATTCCCCAAACATATTGGTTTGCCGCGAGGATGCCTAGATGATTTAAATAAGTTATTGAGTTTTAATAAGATTGATCTTAGTCTAAAAGATGAAAGTTTTACTGGAACAGCTATTGATGTGAAATATCATGGTAAATTGCGTGATGAACAGTATAATGTTTCCAGAAAAATGCTTGAGTATAACAATGGTATTTTAGTTGCCCCAACAGGTTTTGGTAAAACAGTCATTGCTTCATGGTTGATTGCTCAGCACAAAGTTAATACGCTAGTGTTGGTTCACCGCAGAATGTTGATGGATCAATGGAGGGAAAGACTCAGTTTATTTTTAGATGTTCCGCTAAAAGATATTGGAATGTACGGTGGCGGGAAGAAGAAAGTAACTGGTAACATTGATGTTGCTGTCATTCAGAGTCTTCAAAGAAAGAGCGAGGTTTTGGATTTTGTGGCTGATTATGGACATGTTATAGTTGATGAGTGCCATCATGTTTCTGCTTTCAGCTTTGAACAAGTTCTCAAGCAGGTCAAGGCACGCTTTGTCCTTGGTCTGACTGCTACTCCAACAAGAAGGGATGGTCACCATCCTATCATCATGATGCAGTGTGGACCAATAAGGGTGCAAGTAGATCCCAAGAAAACAGCACTTGAACGACCTTTCAAGCATGTTGTGTTCTTCAAAGACACCTGCTTCAAGATTCCAGAAAATATGATAGAACTAACTATACAGCAATTGTATTCAGCACTTGCCGGAGATTGCGATCGAAACTCTCAAATTGTTAAAGCAATCAGGGCATCTGTTACAGAGGGTCGATCTCCTCTTGTTTTAACTGAAAGAACCGAACATCTTAGAGTGTTAACAGAAATGCTAGGAGGTTCTGTAAAAAATATTATAGTACTGAAAGGTGGTATGGGAAAGAGACAACGTGAGGCTGTAATAGAACAGTTAAAATCAATCCCAGATGAAGAAGAACGAGTAATTCTTGCTACCGGCAGACATGTTGGTGAGGGATTTGATGATGCTCGTTTGGATACATTGTTCTTGGCATTACCAGTTTCCTGGCGTGGGACATTGCAACAATATGTTGGACGTTTGCATCGCCTGCATGACAATAAAAGAGAGGTACGTGTATATGATTTTGTTGACATTCAAGTTCCTGTTTTTGTTCGTATGTCTAAAAAAAGATTGTCAGGATATAAGGCAATCGGTTATTCTACAGAGATTGAGATAGTCACTTCTTAGATTAATATATTGCCTACTGTCTAATGCAAAACAATTAAAAGCCTTCAAACAATAATAACGATTCTATCAACTTACGCGAAAATGGATAAGAGGATCCGAGCGGTGTTTTTAATTCTGGGGACAATCTGGGGATAGTTTCAATACAAAAAACTTCAAAACAGATCAAAAACATTAAAAGGGATTTCTGTGTAAATTTTTGAGTGGAAACGTAATGCAAAAAATATCAACAGTTTACGAAAACGCCTTGAACGTATCCATCTGAATTGCTAAAGCAGTGAGAAACGAGTGGGTTATAAAATTGTGAGTTAATAGAATTTTCTTAGCTTTATACAATTTATTTAAATAAATAATGCGTAGAATATATATTAAATTAGTACAATTAGGCCAAAAATGATAACAATACTTGTCATGGTATTATTAACTTTATTGTACTTGATATTAATTTCTACTAACTTTTGACATACACCTCTGGTGTCCATTTGGTGTCCATTTCAATTCAAAAACCTTCAAAAACAAACAAAAATCATCAAAAACAATCAAAAGGCAAGTTGTTATGATAAAATGAGATAAGTCGTACTTGATTGATTTACAACAAGTTGTAAATTGGCATGGTTTGAATCCTTGTATCCTAGCTTTAAAACTTGAGAAGATGGGTTTAATCAATTTTGTTTTTTTAAATATCGATTGTTTCTTCCATTCGCCTATAGAAGTACGAATTATTTTGGTGACCTACAATTTTGACAATATTACTTTAAGCAAGAAGAATGTATGAAAAAAAGATTTTCATATTCTGTTTTACCGAAATAAACTTAATGATTGTTGTGAGGGGCGGTGTGATTTTTTGGTCCTAATATAATGCTCCCTAATAATTAAGAATTAATTTATTTTCCTTTTTTCTATATCTTTTTTGATAAAATCAACAATAGCTGCTGAATGTGCATAAGGCAAACTTGTGTCGTAGATGTTAGAGTACTCGTCTACTGTATGTCGTCTGAAGTTATACTATAAGGCTTGATTTAATAAAAAGAATATTAAAATTGAATTAGATGGGATTTCACAATAGATAAGTTTGTGCCATATTTGTGCCATGTTGAATGCAAAAAGCATAAAAAACCTTCAAAAACAATCAAGTCGGATCAAAAACCTAAAACGAAGTCGTTCATCAAGATGTGCCTTATTCCATTGGGCAAGAACAGGTTAAGAGACTGTACTCTTTCGAGTCCTACCTCCTCCGCCATAATTCACTTTTAGGTGTATCAATCAGTAAATTAAACGGTGTTCTATATGTAGGACAAAGAGTTACGCCTTTAATAGTACAGTTCGAAAGTAACTTCTTCAATAAGCCTGCTTGTTCATCGGTTTTTTGATTAACGTAATGCGAATAAGCATTTTGTGAGAGTTCTAAGAAACTAAGTCCTTCTTGATAATAGTTTCTATTAGCTTTTTCAAACCTACTGATTTGTTTTGTGATATTGTTTTGTTCTTCAATCCATTGTTCATGAGTCTTCTGCCAAAAAGTTGTATCTATACGACCTTCTATCTTGTCAATGTAACTTTGATCTAAACGATTTTGGATCGTATCATACTTCTTTTTTAGTTTTCGTAACTCAGTTTTTCTAAATTCTTTTTCATGTTGGAAGCTATTTTTTAAAGCTTCTTTGATTTCGATAACATTATGAGGTTCAATTCTAATCTGTTCTACAAGATCAGTTAATAGAATTGATAAATCTTCTTCTCTGATATAAGGCTGTTCGCATTTACCTTTTCCGTTTGTGCATCTGTAGTATATGTATTTCCCTTTTTTAATCTCTGCTGTAATGCCACAACCACAATATCCACAAGTAAGTAATCCTCTGAATGCGAATTTTCTGTCAAATTTCTTCGGTTTGCTAACTATTTTCAATTGGGTTTGAACTTCTTGAAATAACTCTTCAGAAATTAGTGGTTTGTGAGTGCCTTGAAATAATTTACCTTTCCAAATGAATTTCCCTGTATAGATAGGATTCTTTAAAATCTTTTCAATAGCACTTCTACTGCTATATGTATTGGAGTGGCGATACTTGAGACCTAATTCTTTTGCTTTATCTCTGAGAGTTGTGATAGAGTAAGAACCGGTTGCATAGAGTTTGAATAACTCAACTATAATTGATCCTCTTTCAGGGTCGATTATTATTTTTCGAGTTTCTTTATTATTTAGATAACCGAGTGGTGCTAAATGAGGCCATTGACCTTGTTCAGCTTTTTCTTTCATCCCTTTTTTTACTTCTTCAGATAGATTGTCTATGTAGTTTTTAGCTAACAGAACTTTTATACCATGAATAAATTTAGCATGTGATTTACTCTCTTTACTAATTATTTCATTTTCTTTGACTAAATGTAGTTCAATATCAAGTTCTTCAAGTAAAACATAGTCTTTGAAGTTCCGGTACAATCGATCTGTTTTTTCGACAAGAATAATTTTTATATCTTTATTTTCTCTTAGAAAATTTAGCAACTTTTGAAACTGTGTTCTACCTGAAGCCTTAGCTGTTTCAATATCAGTAAATTCTTGAGTAATAGTAAAACTCTGTTGTTGAGCATATTCTCTGAGCAACTTTTTTTGAGCAGGAATAGAGAATCCTTCTTTTTCCTGTTCTTTTGATGATACTCTTGTATAAATTACACAATTCATTATTTCTTTCCTTTTTTACTCAGTAGTTTTTTGATGTGATGAGTTTGAATTTTATTTGGTTCAGTATGTCCATTCAACCATCTACTAACAGTTACAAAAGCAACTCCGAGAAGTTCAGCTAATTGCTTTTGAGTAATACGACGTTCGAGTCGGTATTCTTCGAGTTCTTCTAATAATTTAATCATATCTCATTATACCTCATAATATAACATTAGGAAAGTATTATTTTTTAATTCTTCTAATTAACTTTTTATATTCTTCATACATTTCTTGATCATTGTCAGTGGAATCGTTGAAATCTAAATCATCAACAACTTCACTTATCCTGTGTTGATCTAAAGTTCCGTAACTCATCATAGTTGTCTTAAGATTCTCATGTCCTACAAGTTGACTGATGGCTTTTAATTGTTCACCATTTCGACAAGCCTTAAAAGCAATGTTTAAGAACGAATGTCTAAATGAATGTGGATTATAATATTCCAATCCTGATTTTTCACTACGATTTTTTAACATTTTACTGATGCTATTCGTAGATTTCCAAAAACAAGGTTCTACTTCTGACGATTCAAAGCAGTAGCTGTTTTCTGACATTTGACTTTTACTTCTTGGGAATAGGGGGTCGATAGAGCTGAATAGTTTTTCCTTTTCAAGATATATAGACCAATTGATAATATATTCTAACAATATTTCATCAATTTTCAACAATTTTGAATGAATGTGCTTACCAAATTTGGTTTTAACTCCCAGTTTGGGATCTTGGTCGATTTCAAGAGTTTTTCTGTTAAAACAACTCATAGGTAAAGTACAAATTGCTTTTACTCTCATTCCACTTAATAACAAGAAAGCGATCAATGCCCTATCTCGTTGATCAATTTCGGTTTTAATATCAATTGAATCTGTTAATCTTTTCACATAATCCAATGAAGGGAATTTAACCGATTTGGATGATGTAGCTTGTCTTACTTGTTTCTTATCAAGCGATAGATATGATATTGTATCCAAGTCAATCTTAGATTTATAACCTACTTGCCCAGATAACCAAACGAAGAAATCTTTAAGATGTCTCAAATAATGATAAACTGTTGTAATAGAAATTGGTGTATTTTTATAAGTTCTTGACTGCAACCAAGTTTTTATTCCAATAGCTCTTTTCTGATTAAATTTAGAGTAATCTTCATTATTTGTATAATCCTCAAAAAGCAAAATACTTTTTTCAATAATATCAATTGTGGAATCGGCATATCCATTAGCTTCTTTTAACCGTTTAAAATATTTTCTTTTAATACTCTCATTTGTAGTATTAGTTTTCATGTTTTTCCTTAGTTTTGTTTATAAGTTTCAAAGTTCTTTTTTTTCTGTAAAATATCTTGTTTTATGTCAGTGTTTAAAGCAGATGGTGGATTACCCTCTAATCTTACATGACCTTCCTTTAATAGCAGTCCCCAATACGAGTTCATGAGCTTAGTTTTAGAGGAAAAACGAGTAAGGGTACAATTACATTTTTTACAAATTCCTTTGATGTGGATAGATAGGTTATCAATTCCGATCCTTTTGCTGGTAACTACAATTCTTACATTGTCAAAAGTTGAGGTTTGTGGAGAATTACATTTTGGACAGAAAAATTCGTTTACTTCTAATTTATGTTTTCTTTTTTTCTGCTTTTCCGATAGAAATTTAACTACTTCAATACCCATAAATAATAAGTTCCTCTGTTCTGTATTAATAGGTCTCATTCCTTGTTTACGCCAAGATTGTATCGTTCGAGGGTGAACATTTAATTTTTTAGATAATTCAGAAGTTGAGTAGGAATGTCTCTTTTTTATTAGTCTAATATCATGATTGCGTTTCTTTTTCATTTGCCCCCTCCTTTTTTTGCCACTTTATTAGAATTTCAAAGAAACCTTCTAAATTCCTACAAGCTTCCTGATATTCCTCTTCTGTCATATCTTTGCCAAGAAATCTGATGTTTGAAGAATCAGGTGAAAGATTTTTATCAACGCTATGCTTTTTGTTATAATTCATAGCATAAATTTATATAATGCTATGGGGTGCTAACTGGGGGAGTATATGAGGAATTTGATGTTTTTTAGGGGAGTAAAGTGGGGGAGAATCTTTTGATTACATTTTTAATTGTATTAAACCTCTTTTTCTTCCATTCTCAATAAGTAATCCCCAAAGATCGTTATTATTGAATTGCTTTTTCAATCTTGTTTCATAAATCTCACCATAAACCATTTGAATAATGTAATTCTGTGATACTTCAGGAGTTTTGTTAAGATAGTTGTCATGTAAAATTTTAATAATTTCACCTTGTTTTTCCGTTAAAGAATATGAACCGCTATTTTGAACATATACTGACCGGTAATCAGAACTAAACCTTATTCTTGGTTCATTTGATATAGCGGTTGAATTTTCTTTTTGTTCATCGGGAGTCGATTCTATAAAACTAAATTTTTCATCCGGGATTTCAGGTGTTAAACCTATCAATTCACAGGATTGAAGCCATTTTTCATAAACATTTATGTTACTACTTGGTTCAATTGAAATATATGATTTAATAAGCCATTCTTGGTAATCTTCAAATGAATTAAGCTTCAATTTTGAGCAGGTTTCTTCTTCTGATTTTTCATTTATCCTTTCAAACAGACAGTCTCTGGGTTTCTCTCCAATTTTATAGATATTCAGTACATATAGATTTTCAAAAATAACTGGTAATTGATCTACTTCAAATACACTTCTTTTTATAGAATATGGAAATTTTGGCATTGAAAGACTCCCAGAACCAAGTGACATAGCATTGATATGCCGTCTTGACCTTCTATTTATTGATTTATAATTGTTTAGTTTTTTATCACTAAATTGCTCATAAAGTTGGTAGTCTTGTGTAAATCCAATATACAATAAAGCAGATTCTGATAATTTGAATAAGCGACCATGAACATGTCTCATATCTTCATCAATATCATTATTTGATTCACGAACTTGTAGCAATGCAGAAGTATTTTCAGTGTTTAATAAATCTTGGTGTAACCTACTTGATAATCCCCCTTTATTTAATATTAGATATTCTGACCACAATAATATAGGATATAAAATATCAATTTTGGGCATTTTAAAATCAGGATTATATCGCCTTAATTTTTTAATGTGGTAATGTAAATAGAATGAAATTAAAATCCCAAGATCTGAAACTTGATTATTTAATTCAGGAATATAAATACGCAAACTATTATCATCAGAGTGATTTGACCACTTTACAAAATTTCTCTTAATAATTTCGGTGAACTCAACTTCTTGGTATTCTATTTGGAGGAGAGTACAGATTTCAAGCACTGTTTGATATGCAATCCCTTTAGAACCAGTTATGGTCAATTTCAAAGAATACCTGAGAGCTTTACTTAGGGCTGCTGCAGCTCTACCAAGAAAGGAGTTGTGAGCACAAAGCAAAGCAGAACAAAATATTGCATATAGTTCGTGATCAGATAAATTTAATAATGCTTCCTTTTTTGTAGACATAATAATCGTTTGTTAGTTTCTAACTGTATATTATTTTGTTCTTTCCGACTATTGATTTGACATTTAAAAATAAATATATCATATTATATCAATAATAGCAACAACTTAGAGAAGAGGTCTGTGGATCGCTTAAAACTAAAATTACATAACAAATTCAATAACAGTGGGTTAATGTCTGTAATAGACGATTAGGAGTTAGACTATATGTTTGAACAAGCTTTTAAAAATATAGATGATGTACTTTACAAAGATGCTGGAGCTGACAGCGAGTTAGATTATATAGGTCAAACTTCGTGGATTCTATTCTTGCGGTATCTTGATGAACTTGAGTTAGACAAAAAAGATAAAGCTGAACTAAAAGGCGAAAAATACAAATTCATTCTTGAAAATCAATTTCGTTGGGCAAACTGGGCAAAGCCAAAAGGAAAAGATGGGAAACTTGACCATCATAAAGCTCTAAGCGGACCTGATTTAGTTGAATTTGTAGATATGAAACTATTTCCGTACCTGTCAAAATTTAAAGAAAAAGCTGACAACTCTAAAACAATTGAATATAAAATTGGTGAGATTTTTTCAGAACTTAAAAATAAAATCCAAAGTGGGTACAATCTTCGTGAGATTATTGACCACATTGATGAAATTCAATTTCGGTCAAATAAAGACAAGCATGAGCTAAGTCATCTATATGAAACTAAAATTAAGAACATGGGGAATGCCGGTCGCAATGGTGGGCAGTATTATACTCCCAGACCTCTAATTAGAGCTATTATCGAGGTAGTTGACCCGCAGGTAGGGGAAACTGTTTATGATGGTGCTGTAGGTTCAGCAGGCTTCCTGTGTGAAGCATATGCTCATATGACCAAAGATAGAAAGAAGTTGAAAACTGCTGATTTGAGAAAACTTCAGGAAAAGACTTTCTACGGCAAAGAGAAAAAGAGCCTCGCCTATATCATCGGCGTGATGAATATGATT